>SLQX01000204.1 GCA_007131245.1 Bacteroidales bacterium | reverse complement strand
CGTTCACATATCCAGAGGTAACCGGCAATGATAATATGTTGTGGGAGATTATTGTATTTGCACTGGCCGGCTTTCTGCTGATTTTTTTATTCGATGTGTTTACGTCGCATAAAAAGGAAAAGGAGAGAGCTTAAGTTATTGGAAAGAGGCATGTTTACTAAAAGAAAATGAGTCGACCGTTTTTGTGACTTTTTGCCACTCATTACAAGTTATGGGCTCTGTTTGACAGCAGTTAGTTAACCGCGAGATAAATGTAAAGGTTTGTCTTTAAAAGAAAATAGTGGGCAATCATTTAATGGATCAAGCATATGCAACAACTTTACGGGCTTATCGGTTATCCGCTTTCCCATTCCTGGTCGGGGAAATATTTTGCCGAAAAATTCAGGAAAGAACAAATTACAGACTGCCATTATGAGCTGTTTCCCATCAAAACCATTGAGGAGCTTCCCGAATTGTTGGCTGAATATCCCCATCTCAAAGGGCTTAATGTTACTATCCCCTACAAAGAAGTAGTAATTCCTTTGTTGGACCATGTTGATGAGGCTGCTGCTTCTATAGGAGCGGTTAATACCATTAAAATTTTCCGGCAGGATGACAAGATCATTACGCATGGTTACAATACAGATGTAATCGGATTTGAAAAGAGTCTGGAAAAATTGGGAGTGGCCATCCCGGTCAGTGCCCTGGTGCTTGGTACAGGCGGGGCATCCAAGGCAGTTGCCTGGATCCTGCAGAAGTACCAGTGTGAGGTGTTTTATGCCACGCGTCGTGTACGTGAGAAAAATCACCGCTCCTATGATGAACTTACCGATTTGGTTGATTTTACGCTGATCGTCAATACCACTCCGTTGGGGATGGTGCCCAACGACCAGCAGGCCCCACCTATCCCTTACGATACGTTGCAAAGTCACCAGGTGTTGATAGACCTGGTGTATAATCCCCAAGAAACGCTGTTTTTGAAAAAGGGGAAACAGCAAGGTTGCCAGATCATGAACGGATTGTACATGCTGGAGCAACAAGCTGAAGGTGCCTGGAGGATTTGGCAGGGGTCATGATCTGATTTTGAATTGTAACCGGGGGTGTCTCCTCGCCCCTTCATGCCGGGTAGTTATCTTTTGTCGTTGATAAGTTTGTTCTTCTTTTTCCACAAAAACAGGATTAATGCGGTGAAAAAGAGACCCATGAAAACGCCGGGGTAGGGGTTTATTTCTGCCTCGGGCTTAAACCATAACCTGTATAATCCATAGATCAAAGAAAAGCAGCCGATGAACAGCAGCGTGATGAAAAGGATAAAGTCGAAAACCTTTTCAAATCTATCAAATTTGCTGCTAGCCTGGTCACTGGTTTCATAGTGTGCGTATTTGTCTCCTTTTGCCCTGTATTTTTTTTGCCCCGGACGGTAATACACCTTTTGATAGGGTATTCCGTGCCGAATCCGTAGGTCGTATTTTTGTCGTTTGGCCCTGTCGTGGAGCACCTGGTAGGCTTCATTGACTTTTTGAAATTCACTGTGGGTTTTCCTGCCCGGGTTCACGTCAGGATGCAGGCACTTGGCCTTTTCCCGGAAAGCTCTTCGCACTTCGTTTTGGCCAGCCGACTCGGGAATCCCTAATATTTTATAATAATCTTCCAAAACCTTGTCTTGTTGGGGTTTTAATATACTTATGGAGACTACTTGCTTATAAATGTAAAGTTAGTGAATTCAAGGAAAATAACAAAGCCGGGATATAAGTGTTGGGCGTTTGATATGGTTGCATGGCAGGAGATATAAAGTGGCAGAATAATCTGTAAACGACATGTAAAGACATAAAAACGGCTGTTGTCCGGTAAAAAATGTATGAACTGTCCTGAAATGTTTGTTAATTGTGCCATCCCTACGGGATTTAATATACGGGGGTCACTTTTTTGACCCTAAACATTTCACTCCTACCGGAGTTAGTTCAAAATATGGGTAGTTGGTCAACACCTTCATTATGAGATGTTTATATCAATAAGTTTAAGCCCTAAAATGAGTTCTGCAGGACTGGGACTATTTTAACCATGTAACAGTGAAAAAACTTATTTTTATCTGGATGAAATTAGTTTAAGTGTTTGGCCAGGTGCTTGTCCCCGGATATGCCGGTGAACTTGCATTGTCTTATGTTCGTATTCTAATGTTTGTTGGTGACAAGGTGTAGGCTTTATTGTTGGTCAAAATAAATAAACCTCTCTTGAGGAGCCGATCAATCTATTATATACTAAAAAACCGGCCCTTCGGGGAACCGGTTTATAAAACTGGTAACATTATAGTTTCAATGAAGGTAATCATTGGAGTGGTTAGTCCAAACTATCAGCCATCATGCTTTCTGCCATTGGCGTAAAATTTTTTGGTAACCTGACCTTTTCCTTCAACCTCCATGGTTACGCGGTAGACTTTTTCACCGTTGGGCAGAACTTTTCTTTCTGCGTTTTGCAGGGTTACGTTCTCTGCCTCTTTTTCAGCAGCATCCTTAACAGCTTTGGGGAGGTCGTCCAATTTAATGAGAGTGAATTTACGTTCGGTTATCTCCTGATAAACTTCTGATTGGGCTGTCATAAGATCCTGGTTGTTGATGGAAGCAAAACTACTTCCATTAAACGCATTGCCAAAAAACAATGCCATTGCAAAGATTAAAACTGTTTTTCTCATGATTGTTCGTTTTTGGGTTTAACAATAATTCTGGTGACCTGATAAAAAGTTACAGAATTTAATGAGAAAAATGTACCATTTTTGAGAAAGAAGTAATTAGAAATCGCAAATGCCCGGTCAAATAAGGGATAGTTTTTTACTGGAGGTCTAAGTCCATGTTTAGGGGAAGGGAAAGTGTGAAAAGGGCTTCACAGTTTGTTAGGTTCGTTTCACGAATTTGTGGATTAGGCAGGGGTATAAACTAAAAAAGTCCCGCATAATTGCGGGACTTTCCCAGTTCTAAATGATATGAATTTATATCGGGTTACGACAATTTCACATTCACTGCATTTAATCCTTTTTTGCCTTCTTGAAGGTCGAAGGTTACT
>SLQX01000109.1 GCA_007131245.1 Bacteroidales bacterium | reverse complement strand
TTTTGCCCTGGGAGGAGGAGCTCTGGTAGGATTTTTAGGTATTGGTTTGGGTTCTGTGGGAAATCCTCATATAATCGCCCGATACATGTCAATTAGTAATTATAAAAAGTTTAAGCTGACAGCTATTGTGGGAACCATTTCCAATATTCTTATGGCAACAGGGGCGATATTTACAGGCATGGTGGGTAGGGTCTACTTTCCTGAAATCAGCTCTCTCCCCCTGGCAGACCCGGAGAACCTCTATCCTACCCTGGCCAGCCAGCATCTGCACCCTGTTATGTTTGGGGTGGTCATTGCATCAATCTTTGCCGCTATCATGTCTACAGCAGACTCCCAGTTGCTTGTAGCTGCATCTGCACTGGTTAGGGATGTTTATGAGAAAATGTTGCATAAGGGGCGCGAAATAAGCCAGAAAAGGCTTGTGATGATGAGCCGGTTGTTTGTATTGCTTTTGGTAATTGTTTCCCTGTTTCTGGCATTGGCGGCCGAAGAACTTGTTTTCTGGCTGGTACTGTTTGCCTGGGCCGGATTGGGAGCCGCTTTTGGACCTGCCTCCTTACTGGCATTGTTTTGGAAAAATATCACCCGTAATGGAGCCATTGCCGGTATCCTTTCAGGGGCCATGGTCGTGATTATCTGGAACAGGAGTGATATGATAGCCCATATTTTTGAGCAAATTCATTTTTTCAACCAGTGGCTATTCCAATCTCCCATGTGGACATCCATAAGACCTGCATTAAACCGTATTTTTGATCTTTATGAATTAATCCCTGGTTTTCTGGTTTCACTGCTGGTTACTATTGTGGTAAGTTTATATTCTCCCAGGGGAGAACAAAATGATGAAATTTTTAAACAAATTACTGATAAATAATTAATAAATAATGCTTATGAAAAAGTTTTTAAGTTTTTTGATGCTCCTGGCTATGTTTGCCTGTGAGGACACGCAAAAGGAATCCTTTACCCTGAGCGGACATGTAGAGGGGCAAGATGAGGGCCTGGCGTATCTGCAAGACAGAGTAGCAGGCCAAATGGTCAATGTAGATTCGGCCCGGATAGAAAATGGACAATTTACAATTACCGGTACCGTGGATAATCCTTACATGTATTATTTGAACATCGATGGTGTTCCGGGGCGGGTATCTGTTTTTATGGAAAATAGCGACATAAAAATCATTGTGAATCAGGTGGATCCGTTGCAATATACGGTGGAAGGTTCGCGCTCTCATGAAATTTACATAAAATCCAATGAATTGGCACAACCCTTTGACGAAAGGCTTCGTGCTTTGCAGCGCGATATTGTTGATGCGGAAATAGCCGGGGATGATGAAAAGGTTGAACAACTGCGGGGAAGGTATGAGCAAACCAATGAATTGAAAGCAGCAGAGTTGCTTGAATTTATCAAAGAATACCCCAATCACCCTGTTGCTGTGTTCATTGCTTCCCGTCAACTGACGCACGGGCTTAATCACGAGGAGTTAAGTGATATTTTTAATGTTTTTGACGCATCTCTGGCCGGAAGCACCTATTATGACCAAATGAAGGAACAGCTTGAGACATTGGAAAAAGTAGCCATTGGTAAGCCTGCCATCGATTTCACTCTTCCCAATCCTGATGGAGATGAGATTTCTTTATCCGATTACCAGGGTAGATTTGTGCTTATTAGCTTTTGGGCTTCCTGGTGTCCTTACTGTCGTGATGTGAGTCCTTATCTCGCTGAAGCTGCCAGAACTTTTTCTGGTGATGATTTTGAGATTATTGGAGTTTCGCTTGACAGGGAAAAAGAAGCATGGGTAAAAGCCATTGAGGATGATGAGCTGGCGTACGTCCATGTTAGTGATTTAGAAGGATGGAGAAGTGGTCCGGCTGGCGAATATGCGGTGAGAAGCATCCCGCAAAATGTTTTGGTGGGCCCCGATGGCATTATCCTGGCCAGAAACCTTGAATATGCTAAATTAAATGAGTTAATTGATATGTACCTGCAGGGAGTTTAATTTTCAACTATACTCTGGGGTTATTTATAAAAATAGAAAAGCGGTAGTATGAAATATACTGCCGCTTTTTTTAGGTTTTAAAGCAAATGGGCACGTATGCAAGTTGCCGGATATTACCAGGTAAATGGTTTTAGAATGGTTAGTATATCAGCGGGATTTTTATCAACTTATTTTCTCACTTTTTTTGGGAAACTATATAAAAGGAACAAGCAAGGAGGATTATCAACCTTCCTTGCTTGTTCCATTGGAATAAATTTCCATTAAACAATTGGTTTGATGCCTGTCCCGTCTAATGCGGGGGAACTTGCATGGTCCTACTTTATTCGCAAATTACATTCATATTGGTGCTCATGAGTTCACTTCGTTCGGTTCATCTCCTTTTGAGAGCACAGAGCTCATGTAAGTTTCATTCGAGGAGATATTTTTCCGGGCTATCTTCTTCTTCCCATGCCTCTCGTTCCATCACCAAACTCGGATCTTCCGCCTCTGCTATCATCGAAGCGTCCTCTACCCTGCCTGTTTCCCTTACCCATACGGTCAAAGTATACTCTTTGTTCGGAGGTGAGCATTTCCCTTACTTGCTGGCGGTGGTTGGCTGCTGATTTTATGTGCTCAGCGCGCAACTCAGCCATCTGGTCAATAATGTTCTCCAGTTCGTTCATGTCAGGATTTTCTGAGATGCTAATGCTCCTTTTGCGGGCCCTTAATTCATTCATTTCTGCACGGTGTGCTGTGCTTGCTGCTATCCGCTGAGTACGCATGGTTTCAAGCTGATCTTGTTGTTCATCCGTTAGGTTGGGTATGTTTAAGCATGCTTGTTGTGACTTAGCTCTCATGCCCCTTTGGGCTTGTGTTTGAAATCCAATGGCAAATATGAGTAAGGCGGTTAAAGCAAATACATTTTTAATTTTCATGATTTTAAAATTTTAGATGAGTAAATTGTTGTTATTTACCTCTTGGATGACTAAAATCATGAAAGGTTTAAAACGGTGAAAGTTATTTTGTAAAAATTACCCATAATGAAAAAAAAAAAAAAAAAACAGGG
>SLQX01000253.1 GCA_007131245.1 Bacteroidales bacterium | reverse complement strand
ATAGTCATGTGGACTTTGATGAGCTACGACTTCCATGAAAATATCGATGCTCAGCTTATCACAAACACCTTTCTCAGAAAAACAAAAAAAGGAGCAATCTGGGTATTTCATGACAACCCAATAGCTATTGATAAAATAAAACAGACATTGCCTTTTTTATTGGAGTATTTTAAAAACAAAGGATTCACATTTGATAGTCTCAGCGAAGCATTTTGGCCGGATTCCGCTTTAAAGACAACAGTTACTACTCCTAACCATTGACGTAATAGGTGCAGGAGCAACAAAGCAGATGGGTATGGTTACTCCATAAGCACTCCCGGTTAACATTTAAACAAAAAAAAAGGCTGTTTCGGTGAGGGGAAATGGAATTGAAGACAAAAGGGAAAATGGGGAAATCTTCAGGGGATACCGAAACAGCCAATATTATAAAAAGAACGGATTATCATTGTATAGTAAAACAAATATATAAATTTTCACCAAACAATCAAAAGATTTTATGACAAAAAATGGCTATTTATTATTTTTTGTGCCAACATAAACTCATTCAGCAATTAATGATAATTTTGTCCCCGTAAAACATAAAATATCAGGGGGAATTCCCGAAAGCCAACTGCGAATTACCAACTACCGTTTTGAATTTAAGAAACCATGCGGCCCATCAGGGAAAACAAAAAAGTTACCCCGGTGAAATTTCTGCTTGCAAAAGGGCATAAATATAGACCATCGGGTGCACTAAACACTTAACTTATACGTACTCTTAATAATGCGGAACATTTTAAATAACAAAAGACCCTATTTCTTACTGGCATTGCTGGTTTTTGCAGCTGCGTGTGCCAACGTGGTTGCCCCTACCGGTGGCCCCATTGATGAAGACCCACCGGTTGTGCTCAGGAGCACCCCACCTAACTACTCCACCAATTTTACCGGTGAAGATGTCAGGATATTTTTTGACGAATTTGTGGAACTGGATAACCTCAGGCAAAATATGCTGGTTTCTCCTCCACTGCAGAGTGACCCTGAAGTAAGGGTAAGGCGCAGATCCATTATCATGTCTATCGAAGACACGCTGGCCCCAAACACAACCTACAACTTTTTCTTTGGTGAATCCATTGTGGATATTACGGAAGGGAATGCCATACCTAATTTCCAGTATGTGGTTTCAACAGGAGACTATGTGGATTCGCTCTCTATTGCAGGCCGGGTTAGAGACGCTTATACACTTGAACCGGCTGATGAAGTTTTTGTAATGTTGTATGATGACATCTATGACTCTGTGCCCATGCTGGAACTACCGGTTTATCTTTCTAAAACCAACGAAGAGGGGGAGTTTTTTATCAGCAACATGCGGGAAGGAGAATATCTGATGTTTGCCCTCATGGATAAAAGCTCCAACTTTAAGTATGACAGCCGTGAAGAAAAAATTGCTTTCCTGGACAGCCTCGTATCTCCAAAATTTGCGGGTCATATACACCTTTTCCACAGTGGTGATGAAACGCCCGAAAACGACAATGGAACAGTCAATGACACCATTAACGGCAACGACATACCCATCAATGATACAATTCCTGAAGAATCTTTCACCTTACCCATTCACGACCTATACCTTTTCCAGGAAAAGGATACCTTTCAACGAATACTATCTGCAAGGCTGGAAAGACCGGGAAAAGTAAATATTGAGTTCCGTATACCAACAGACTCGGTCCATGTGCGGGAATACCGAACCCTGGAAAACAACGATTGGTACATTCCTGAGCTGGGTGCATACAAGGATACTTTGACTTTATGGATCCCAAAAATGAAAGAGTTGGGGACCGATTCACTTTTCCTTGAGGTGATGGACAGGGATGAAATTATTGACACTGCAAAAGTAGCGTTGGTTAGACGTGCAACCCGCGGCAGGGAGAGAGAAAGAGATGAAGACGATGAAATTGCACCCATTAGCCTATTGCCCACCACACTGACTAGAAACACACAGCCTTACTACACATGGTTCAGAATGCGGAGCCCAACTCCGCTGGCCGAATTTCGCCAGGATCTGACAGCATTTTTTGTAAGCGACAGCATCCCCCTAACACCCGAATTCAGTTTCACCGACCAGGTTCAAAGAAGACTGAAACTTGACAACACCCTTGAACCTGACAGTTCCTACAGGCTTATTCTACTCCCGGGAGCTGCTACAGATATTTTTGGAGCCACAAACGATACTTTAACCTTTACCTTTAATACCAATAACCCGGCAGACTACGCAACCGTGCTGGCCAATATAGAGTTACCTGATGACGGGGGCGAGCAATATATCCTGCAATTGCTGGACAGCGATTTGGAAACCATCCACGGAGAAAAGATCATTGCCGATGATGACATTTACCGCTTTGAGCATTTGGCAGCCAGAACTTTCAGGCTCCGCCTCATCAAAGATCGCAACAAAAACGGGAAATGGGACACGGGAAATTACCTTAAAGGGATACAGCCCGAAAGGGTCTATATGTTTTCTGATGATATTGAAGGAAGACTGAACTGGGAAGTGGAAGTTATTTGGTCAATTGAACAGTATTAAAAATTTATCGGATCCCAAATTGGGCCCATATTCAACCCTTTCTGTTATTTTTTTAACAATGCTTGGCTAAAGCAAAAACAATCTGTGTTACACCTGTTTTTTTTCTCATATAAATCAATAACTTTGCGGCCATTACATAGTACAAAACAAATTCCTGAATCATGAACCTATCTCATATTGAACACATTGGCATTGCTGTAAAAAACCTTGATGAATCCATAGAGTACTACCAGGACGTTTTAGGGTTGAAGTGTTATGCCATAGAAGAAGTTAAAGATCAAAAAGTAAAAACAGCATTTTTCATGCTGGGTGAAACCAAAATTGAATTATTGGAGTCCACCGATCCTGAAGGCCCCATTGGAAAGTTTATTGAGAAAAAGGGGGAAGGGGTACACCACCTGGCCTTTGCTGTCAAGGGCATTGAAAAAGCATTGGGCGAACTCAAAGACAAAGGCGTCAGGCTAATTGACGAGACCCCCCGCAAAGGAGCCGAAGGCCTGGACATTGCTTTCCTGCACCCCAAGTCTACCAAAGGTGTACTGACCGAATTGTGCGAAAACAAGAATAAATCATAACTGCAAAACCCCCAATATAATATGGCTTTCGAAAAAAAAATCAGGGAATTGCTCCAAAAACGCGAACAGGCGAAACTTGGAGGAGGACAAAAAAGAATTGACACCCAGCATAAAAAAGGAAAGTTAACTGCACGCGAACGCATTGATATCCTGCTGGATGAAGGCAGTTTCGAAGAGTTCGACATGTTTGTAACACACCGGTGCGACGATTTCGGCATTGAGAAACAAAAGTATTACTCCGATGGAGTAGTAACCGGTTTTGGTACCATCGACGGACGATTGGTTTATGTGTATTCACAAGATTTTACCATCTTCGGGGGATCACTTTCCCTGGCTTATGCCGAAAAAATCTGCAAGGTAATGGACAAAGCCATGAAGGTGGGAGCACCCGTTATCGGGCTGAATGACAGTGGCGGAGCACGCATACAGGAAGGGGTGAACAGTCTGGCGGGATATACCGAGATTTTTCAGCGTAACATCAATGCCTCAGGTGTAATCCCCCAAATTACAGGCATCTTCGGGCCCTGTGCAGGGGGTGCCGTATATTCGCCGGCACTCACCGACTTTGTGGTGATGACCAAAGAAAACAGCTACATGTTTCTTACCGGCCCCAAGGTAGTGAAAACGGTTACCGGGGAAGTGGTAACCGAACAGGAACTGGGAGGAGCCGTCACCCATGGCACCAAATCAGGGGTTTCTCATTTTACCGCTGACGACGAAGAACAAGCCTTCCTTCTCATAAGAAAACTGCTCAGCTATTTGCCACAAAACAACCTGGAAGACCCCCCGCTGCAGCCCTGTGATGACCCCATTGACCGGCTCGACGAATCTCTCAACGACATCATACCTGAAAACCCCAACAAACCTTATGATGTAAAAGACATTATTTACTCATTGGTGGATGACAATGAGTTTTTTGAAGTTCACAGAAACTATGCATCCAACATCGTAACCGGGATGGCACGTTTCAATGGAATGTCGGTGGGCATTGTGGCCAATCAGCCCAAATACCTGGCCGGAGTGCTCGACATCAACGCATCCCGCAAAGCGGCAAGATTTGTACGCTTTTGCGATGCTTTCAACATTCCTTTGGTGACTCTGGTCGATGTACCCGGATTCCTTCCCGGAACCGTGCAGGAATTTGGCGGAATCATTACCCATGGGGCAAAACTGCTTTATGCATATGGCGAAGCAACGGTTCCCAAAATCACCATTGTTTTGCGCAAAGCATACGGTGGTGCATACTGCGTGATGAGCTCCAAACACCTGAGGGGGGATATCAATTACGCATGGCCAATGGCTGAAATAGCAGTTATGGGCCCCAAAGGGGCCACAGAAATCCTCCATAATAAGGAAATTAAAGCCATTGAGAATGAAGATGAGCGCACTAAGTTTATGATCGAAAAAGAAAAAGATTACCTGGAGAAATTTGCAACGCCTTATGCAGCTGCAAAATATGGGTATATCGACGACGTGATAGAACCACGTAACACACGATTCCGTATTATTCGCTCCCTGCAATCCCTGGCTACCAAAAAGGATGTGAATCCACCCAAAAAACATTCGAACATACCCCTGTAAAAAATTTTAACCATGATACCATTTCTATTGAATATGATATTGCTCAATGTCGGCAACAGTGGGAGCAGCAATGCGGAAAACGTTCTTGACTTTTCGCAAAATGACCCCTACGGTGCTTTAATGGCTATAGTGGGGATGGGGATCGTATTCTTTATCCTTTTGATGCTGTACCTGGTATTTAGCAATACGCCTGTCATCTATACCCAGGAGTTTAAACAAAAATTTCGTGCATTTTTTTCAAGGAAAAAAGAACCCCTTACAGAACCTGCCCAGGATAATGCTCCGCAGGAGGATCTCAGCGGAGAAGTAAATGCAGCCATTGCGGCAGCTATTCATCTGTACCGCTCCGAGCTACATGATTATGAGAATACGGTGCTGACCATATCCAAGGTTTCACGCACCTATTCACCCTGGAGTTCAAAAATTTACGGGCTGAGAAATCTCAACCGCCGTTAATCGCGTAGACTGGGTAACAAATCGCCAGCAATGTTGCGGTTTAAATTAAAAACCGAAAGATTAACGACCAACGGATTTAACAAAATATTTCACGTGAAAAATTAACAGAAATGAAAAAATACAAATTCACCATACACGGAAATGAGTATGATGTAAACATCCACAGTGTGGAAGACAACATCATCGAGCTTGAGGTAAACGGCTCCACCTACAGTGTGGAAGTGGACAAGTCCATTCAACCGGTAAAAACACCCAAGCTGGTGAGAGCAAGGGCAGTACCATCAACCGACACAACTCCTTCTGAAGGCACCGGAACCAAAGCAAGTGCAGGAGCAGGAACGATAAAAGCTCCCCTGCCCGGTACAGTTATCAGCATTCACTGCAAAGTGGGTGATACCGTAACAGAGGGACAAAATATCATCACCCTGGAAGCCATGAAAATGGAGAACAATATCGATTCCGATAAAGCGGGAAAAGTTACTGCCATTCATGTTTCCAAAGGACAGTCAGTTATGGAAGGTGATGTAATGATTGAAATAGGAGGTTAAGCACTATGGAAGTAGGAATTTTTGAATTTATCACAACACAGTTGTCAGAATTCTTCGGCTATACAGCTTTTGCCAATGTAGACTGGAGACACCTGGTGATGATTTGTGTGGGACTATTCTTTATCTCACTGGCCATCATCAAACATTATGAACCTTTACTATTGATTCCTATCGGATTTGGAGTTATTATGGGCAACATCCCCTTCGACCTCACAGCCGATTTGCAAATCGGTCTTTATGAAGAAGGCAGTGTGCTTAATATGTTATATCAGGGTGTGGAAAGAGGGTTTTACCCTCCCTTGATATTTCTGGGGATTGGTGCCATGACAGATTTCTCCTCGCTGCTATCAAAACCCAGGCTTGTATTGCTTGGTGCTGCAGCACAATTCGGAATATTTGCTGCATACGCCTCTTCCCTTATCCTTGGATTTACACCCCAGGAGGCGGGTGCCATAGCAATCATCGGGGGTGCTGACGGACCTACAGCCATCTTCCTCTCATCCAAGCTTGCACCCGACTTTATTGGCCCCATTGCCATTGCAGCTTATTCCTATATGGCCCTGGTTCCCGTATTGCAGCCACCGGTTATGCGATTGCTCACCACCAAAAAAGAGAGGCTCATCCGCATGAAACCACCAAGGGCAGTCCCCAAGCAGGAGAAAATACTGTTTCCTATTATCGGTATGCTGCTCACTACTTTTATCATGCCCACGGCACTACCATTGCTGGGTATGCTCTTCTTTGGCAACCTGCTCAAAGAAAGTGGTGTTACCAACCGGCTTGCCGATACTGCACGCAACTCCCTGGTGGATATTGTTACCATCTTCCTGGGCTTAACCGTAGGTGCATCCACTCAGGCGGATGTGTTTATCACTCCCCAGTCTCTGAAGATTTTTGCCCTGGGAGCCGCTTCATTTATCATTGCCACCTTTAGTGGTGTGCTATTCGCCAAACTGATGAACCTTTTCGCCAAAGACGGAGACAAAATCAATCCTCTTATCGGAAACTCCGGAGTATCGGCTGTCCCCGACAGTGCCAGGGTTTCACAACATGTGGGGCTGGAATATGACAAAACCAATCACTTGCTAATGCATGCCATGGCAGCCAACGTTTCGGGTGTTATTGGCAGCGCCATAGCCGCAGGAATCCTTTTAAGCTTCCTTACATAAGCTGCAGAGGCATTAAAACAATACTTGAAAAATGGAGCAGGAGGAGAATGAAACAATTTTCCTCCTGTTTTTTTTATGTTTTAGGGTGGCAGGCTAGTCTTGCTGGCATGATTTTACTGTAGCCTGCAGGGTATATTTTTTCGGGGGCCGGGCTTGTCGCCTTCAAAAAAGAATATGAGTTCTCTCCCCATATGTCGGGGGTACCCTACACAACCCACTCTCTGATGGCTTCCAGGTGTTTTTCCGTCAGGCAGTTCTGTTTTGTGCAATGGGTCACCCAGTTTTTTAATCTTTAAGGCTTGGAAGCAATTTTTGTTTCTCTGTTGGTTTGAGAATCTTTGTTTTAAATTGTCTGGACTTTGGCAGAACATATTTGAACTGCCTTGTTTCTTTAATTTCTTCTATAGCTTTCTCTGCTGAAACAACCATCTTATATTGTCTTAACAAACGTTCTAACTCCTTGTAAATGGTATAAGCTGCCTAGCAAAGGTATGCGATAATTATCAGCTTTTGTAAACTACAGTACCCTCAGCGCAAAAAGGATAACAGCCAGCAGCAGTAAGATAGCCACAAAGTCGCCCATACGACGTATGGTTTTGAAAAACAGCTTTTTGTGCTTCTTCATCTTTTAAATAATTTGAAAGCGTTCGGAATACAGCCACCTCCAGTCTACACCCAGGTCGCGCAGCGCTAATTCGGCGGCATCCTGCATGGGCTTGGGTCCGCAGAGGTAAAAGGCATAATCTTCGGAGTTTTCCGGCATGTGTCTTTTCAGTAAATCTAAATCAATCCTTCCGGTTTCACCCTGCCAGCCCTCCGGTGCTTCTTCCAGTACGTGCACGAGCTTGAGATTGATTTCCTTATTCAGTTCTTCCAGTTCTTCCCTGAAGGTAATGGCTTCCCAGTCAGGATTCGCATATACCAGTACCGCCTGCCTGCTGTCGTTTTCCTTGCGCAGGGTGCGCAGCATACTCATTGCGGGGGTTATGCCGATGCCGCCCATTACCATGAAAAGGTTTTTGCCGGCTTCCGGGTAAAAGGAGCCAAAGGGCCCTTCCAGGAAAGCCCGGGAGCCGGGTTTTACATCTTTCCAGGTGGAGGTAAAATCACCGGAATTTTGAGCCGTAAGCAAAATGGTGCTGTCATGGGCTGCCGATGCCAGACTGAAGGGATGCTGCTGCATGGAAAAGGGGGTATCTCCCAGGGTAATCCATGCAAACTGCCCCGCTTTGTATCGCATGCCCGGATGGCCCAGGGGTTGTAGTTTCAACGTCCAGCAATCGTCGCGTTCGGCAATTACTTCTTCTACCACGTAGGGCTTTTTGCTAATTCGCCACGGGCGGATGATGCGGGTATGAATCACCAGATATCCATACGCTCCCATTATGATTACGATGGCCAGTTGCTGCCATAAGGCATTCAGGTAGTGTGATACCTGCAGGCTATGCACCACGCCGATAAAAATCACCGAGAGAGACAACACTCCGTGCACCAGCCTCCACATTTCGTAGCTAAGTCCAAATGTAAGTCTCCACAAGCTCGAAGCAGTAAGCACAATGAGGGCCACACTCACAAATATCAGCGCCATGGCCCGTGGTAGGTTTTCTGCAGGGTTGAAGTAAGCGAGAAAATCCGGTTCCACCACAATTAGCGTTAAAGGGTGGGCCATCACAAACAGGAAAGAAAGTATGCCCGTTTCCCGGTGGTACTGCAGGATGTTATCCATTCCGTAAGAAGGAGCCACCCACCTGATGCGGCCCGAAAATAAAAACTGCAATCCCAGCATTCCCAGGCCGATAAAGCCCAGTGCTGCACCGGCTTCCACGGCGAAGCTGCGGTATTCCGGAATTTTGCCCAATACTGCAATTATTAGCGGTAGCAGTGCCAGCAGGAAGTAGATAAACAACCATTTGAAGCCTTTTTGGTAGGTGTATTTCATGGATGGGGAAATAAAGTAGGACTATAATGAGAAAATACAAAAATAGAATTTTTTGTAAGAAGGAGCTCTTGCAGTGGCTGGGGTGATACGTTTGAGGATTGCTTTTTCCCATCGGTAGTGGTCGTTTTAAAACAGTCAACGGGTCGCTGAGCTATTTGACAAGACAGAAAAAGGCCATGCGTTTGCTGTTTTGTAAAATACAGCTGCATGGCCTTTACAATTAGGCGTTCAAAATTAGGTTCTGCTATATAAATTTTCTGCCGTACTGGTCTGCCATTTTCAGAGCGGCAAAAACACTATCGGCACTAACGGGTATTGCTTCATTGTGAATGGTTTCTTCCTTTTTGGTGGCTGCTTTTGCCACTTTGTAAAGGTTTTCATCCGAAACTTCCTTTAACCCGATACCTTCCAGGGTGATAGGTAGTCCTATACTGCAACAGAAACCATACACTTCATCAATAAGATCGATGGGCTTGTCGGTGAGGAACAGTGATGCCAGAGTACCGATGGTCACTTTTTCTCCATGGAAGTAATCGTGGGTGGGTTCCAGCACTGTTAGTCCGTTGTGGATGGCATGGGCAGTGGCAAGGCCTCCACTCTCGAACCCCAGCCCGCTGAGCAGGGTGTTAGCTTCAACGATTTTTTCCAGTGCGGGAGTGGTAACATTAGCTTCACAAGCTTCTTTGGCAGCCTGACCGTATTCCAGTAAGGTTTCAAAACAAAGCTGTGCAAGGTTATAAGCGGTATGTGAGCCCAACCGACCCGTCATGTTGGCGGCATAGCTCTGCATGCACGACTCTGCCTCAAACCAGGTGGCCAGAGCATCTCCCATGCCGGATACCAGGAAACGAGCGGGTGCCTGTGCCACAATTTTGGAATCCACAATTACCACATTGGGGTTTTCACGCAAAAACAGATAATTATCCACCTCGCCTTTTTCTGTGTATATTACAGAAAGAGCACTGCAAGGGGCATCGGTTGAAGCCAGGCTGGGAATAATAATTACCGGTAGCTTAAGCTCATGTGCCACCGCCTTTACTGTATCGATAGTTTTTCCCCCGCCAAAGGCAATTACCACCTCAGCACCCTTCTTTTTTACTATTTGGGTGAGCCGGTCTATCTCCTTTTGGGTGCATTCGCCCTCGAAGGCTTCAACTTCCAGTTTTATGTCCTCCCTGATTTTCTTAGTGTAATCCGGTAGAATTTTATCATTAACAAAAGGGTCAGCAATCATAAAAGCCTTTTTGCCAAATCGTTCTACTTCTTCTCCCAGATGCATAATAGCATCAGGACCTTGCACGTATCTTCCCGGAAATAATGTTGTTGTAAGCATAGCTTTTAATTTTTATGGGTTTAAATGAACTTTTCATCGCATAAGTTAACAAGCAGGTTGAGTGTATTGTTTGTCTGTAAAGTATACTGTCAGGTGTATTTTTTGTAAGCAAGTTTGATTAAATATGATTACTTTTATAGAGAGTTTTATCTGCAAATATATTGCTTTTGTAGCTGCATGTATGTTTTCTGAAGCAATAAAGTGTGAGTGCCGAAGCAATAATAATTTTGAAATGTGAGCCCCTATAACTTTTTGTGAATTTTAGTATGAATCCCTGTTTAAATATACGATGAAGACCCGCCTGTTATATCTCTGGGAAAGCCTGAACAGCAGTTTCTGGTTTTTGCCTCTTTTTATAATTCTGCTGAGCATTGGAGCAGCAGCGGGCTTGGTATATCTCGATACTATTGAGTTTTACACCCTTTCGGGTAGGCTGTCTTACCTGATGGGCGGAGGGTATGAGTCGGCCCGCAGCGTTTTGTCAGTGATTGCCGGTGCCATGCTGGGGGTGGCGGGAACGGTCTTTTCCATTACACTGGTGGCTCTTACTCTTGCATCATCACAGTTCGGCGCCCGCCTGCTGCGTAACTTTATGTATGACCGTCTCAATCAGGTGGTGTTAGGGGTGTATGTGGCTACTTTCCTGTATTGTATTATCGTGTTGCGTACGGTAAAATCAAGTAACGAGGTCGAGTTTGTGCCCAACCTTTCCGTGTTGTTTGCTCTGTTGCTGGCTGTGGGCAGCATATTTTTGCTGATAGTTTTTATTCATCATATTTCTGTAAGCATACAGGCCGACCACGTGATTGCCGATGTGGATGAAAAGCTGGGTAAAAGTCTTAAAAAACTCTATCCTGAAGAACTGGGTGAGGAAGACCCTAACAAAGACCACAAGGAATTGTGGAATACATTAAAAGGAAAGTTTACAGAGAAAACAACCGTTAGTCGTGATTATAAAGGATATCTGCAAGCCGTTGACAATGGTGGCTTGATGGAACTGGCGAAGGAATATGATTTTTTGCTGGAAATACGTTTCCGACCCGGTGAATTCCTGGTAGCGGATATGGAAATTGCCTCGGTTTACAGCAAAAATGATATTGACGAAAAAGTCATGAAAAAATTATATAGTGCATTTATTCTTGGTAAAGTGCGCACACCGACACAGGATGCTGAGTTTGCTATTCACCAGCTTGTGGAAATTGCAGCCCGTGCCCTGTCGCCCGGTATCAACGATCCCTATACTGCCATTACTTGCATCGACAAACTTTGTGCATCTATGTGCTACCTTACCAAAGCTCACTTTCCGTCTGCCTATCGATATGATGATGAGCAGCTGCGTATCGTTGCCAAGCCTGTTGATTTTGCAGGGATGATGGATGCAGCCTTTAACCAGATTCGCCAGTTTGGCAAGGGTAGCCCCGCCGTGCTGATTCGCCTGATGGAAGTCCTGGTAATAATAAACGGTTTTGCCAGGGGAAAAGCCCAGAAAGATACCGTGCTACGCCATGCTCAAATGGTGTTGAATACTGCTGAGGAGGCTTTTACAGAAATGAATGACCTGGGTGATATGAAAGAAAGATACAAGTCCATTCAAAAAGTCTGAAAAAAGACCTTTGTTATACCGGAGCGATTTGAAAAATTATT
>SLQX01000099.1 GCA_007131245.1 Bacteroidales bacterium | reverse complement strand
TAAGGGAACAGGTAAAAAGTAACAAGCAGACGGTTTTTATAAGGTTTTCCATTAACAATTGATTATTTTTGTTGGATACAACAGATTTCTTATACCATAAAAAATCACTTAACATGATAGAAAAGATTAAAGAGACCGCGGATTTTTTGAAAGAAGAAACAGGGTTTTCACCTGAAGCAGGAATCATATTGGGGTCAGGGCTGGGAGGCTTGGTTAACTCCATAGACATCAAGCATAGCTTTTCATACAGTGATATTCCAAACTTTCCGGTATCCACCGTGGAGGGACACGATGGTAAATTGATTTTCGGAAACCTTGAGGGAAAACAAATTGTGGCCATGCAGGGCAGGTTTCATTACTATGAAGGATACAATATGCAACAGGTTACTTTCCCGGTCAGGGTAATGAAAATGCTGGGGATTACCCATCTGTTTCTATCCAATGCGGCAGGTGGGCTAAATCCATCATTTGATGTGGGAGACTTAATGATTATCAAAGACCAGATAAACATGTTTCCTGAAAACCCACTTAGAGGCAAGAACATGGATGAGCTTGGAACAAGGTTTCCTGAAATGAGTGAAGCTTTTGACAAGAAACTGGTTAGGAAAGCCAAACAAATAGCAAAAGAGAACCACATCAAATATCAAACAGGTATATACGTAGGAAGCCCAGGCCCAACCCTTGAAACCCCTGCCGAATACCGGATGTTTAGAATTCTCGGAGCTGATTCAACCGGAATGTCTACCGTACCGGAGGTAATCGTGGCAAGACACATGGGAGTTGTATGTTTCGGCATATCGGTGATCACAAACCTTGCTGTTGCGGATGACTGTGACAAAGGAACAACACATGATGAAGTACAAAACGCCGCAGGTGAAGCCGAACCTAAATTAACCCTCATATTCAAAGAACTTATTGGATTCATATAAACCTCTGAAACGGGATAGAGTGGGCCATTATCCATAGCTTTCAAAGCTATGTTACAGTTACAGGAAAGCAGCTCCTGTGAAACAATTCATAAAAAGCCTGATTATCGGAATTGCAATTTGCAATCCCATAATCAGGCTTTTATTGTAATGTACTAAAAAGAATTCAATCCCTATTAAAGGTTCGGGGGCTTATTATCACCCGTGCTTTAATTTAAGCCTGGGCGGTTGGTCCACCAAAGTTCATGGGTAGCTTTTTGGGCTCAATATCTTTGATGGGGCCGTTATTCTTTTCATACTTGGTGATATTTTCATTAAGGGCCTTAAGCAGCCTTTTGGCATGCTGGGGTGTCATAATGATTCTGGATTTAACTTTAGCCTTGGGCAAGCCAGGCATGAGCCGCACAAAGTCAAGCACAAACTCAGTATTGGAGTGTGTTATGATAGCGAGGTTGGAATAAATCCCCTGTGCTATTTCATCACCCAACTCAATATTAATTTGGTTTCCTGCTGGCTTTTTCTTCTCTTGTTCAGACATAATATAGTTTTTAAGTTCTTATATCAATTAAAACTAGTCTTCATCGCTTTCTTCCTCTTCAACCTTTTTCTTGGAAGCCATCAACAAATTATATTCATCCATTGAGCCTACAATGATATTTTCATACTCACGCAATCCAGTACCTGCTGGTATCTGATGTCCAACAATAACATTTTCTTTAAGGCCTTGCAAAGTATCTACTTTTGCATTTACTGCTGCATCGGTAAGTACTTTGGTTGTTTCCTGGAATGAAGCAGCTGAAATGAAGCTCTTGGTTTGCAGTGATGCCCTGGTAATACCTTGCAACTGCTGACGGGCAGTGGCTCCCCTGGCATCGCGTGCAACAATAAGTTTTTTGTCTTTACGCTTCAAAACAGAGATTTCGTCCCTGAGCTTGCGGGCTGTGATAATCTGTCCGGGTTTCAAAGCAGAATCACCGGGGTCTTCGATAACTTTTTTGCCAAAAATTGAATCGTTCTCCTCCATGAAGTCCACTTTGTTGACAATTTCATTTTCCAGGAATCTTGTATCACCCGGATCTTCGATGGTTACTTTACGCATCATCTGGCGTACTATTACCTCAAAGTGTTTATCATTAATTTTCACACCCTGCATACGATACACCTCTTGAACTTCATTCACGATGTACTCCTGAACAGCGGTAGGTCCTTTAATGGCGAGAATATCAGCAGGTGTAGTTGGTCCGTCAGACAATGGTGTACCCGCCTTTACAAAGTCATTTTCCTGTGCAAGTATCTGCTTGGAAAGGGGAACCAGGTATTTTTTTTCGTCACCTGTTTTAGAGGTAATAATCACTTCCCTGTTACCTCTTTTAATTTTCTTACCAAAAGAAACAACCCCATCAATTTCAGAAACGACGGCAGGATCAGATGGGTTCCTAGCTTCAAAAAGCTCAGTAATCCTTGGCAGACCACCGGTGATATCTCCAGACTTCCCAATGGCTCGGGGTATCTTAGCAACAATAGACCCTGTAATTACATCCTGATCTTCATTGATACCAATGTGTGCACCAACGGGCATATCATAGTTTCGGAGAATGTCTCCATCTTTGTTAACAATACTCACAGATGGATTACGGGTTTTATCTTTAGTCTCGACAATCACCTTTTCATGATATCCGGTTTGTTCATCACTATCCACACGATAGGTTGAACCTTCTATCATGTTGTTGAATACAACTTTACCCGACACCTCTGAAATAATTACTGCGTTATAGGGGTCCCACTCACAAATTAAATCTCCACTTTTTACCTCGGCACCATGTTCAAAATATAAATTGGCACCATAGGGAATATTTTGTGTGGTAAGAACCATCTTTGTGTTTTTATCCACAATCCGCATTTCAGCAGATCGACCTATAACCACAAAGTATTCACGACCTTCTGCACTGGTAAAGGGTACAGCCCTGAGTTCGTCGATTTCAAGGATACCACCGTATTTGGCGTTAACTTTTGATGCAGTAGCAATGTTACTTGCTGTACCACCCACGTGGAAAGTACGCAAAGTAAGCTGTGTACCGGGCTCACCAATAGACTGTGCTGCAACAACACCAACGGCTTCCCCTTTCTGAGCCATCCGGCCGGTTGCCAGGTTTCTGCCATAGCATTTTGCACAAACACCTTTCTTAGACTCGCAGGTAAGTACCGACCTTACTTCTACTGCCTCAACCGGTGAATCTTCTATAACCTGGCTAATTTCCTCTGTCAATTCTTCACCAGCACTTACAATTTGCTCACCCGTTGTTGGATCCGTTACATCATGCAATGCAGTACGTCCCAGAATACGCTCATAAAGTGTTTCTACAGTTTCTTCATTGTTCTTCAGGGCGGTGGCAGTAAGACCACGCAAAGTTCCACAGTCGGCTTCTGTAACAATAACATCCTGGGATACATCTACCAGCCTACGGGTAAGATATCCGGCATCGGCAGTTTTAAGTGCAGTATCGGCAAGACCTTTACGGGCACCGTGTGTGGAGATAAAGTACTCAAGTACAGATAGCCCTTCCTTAAAGTTTGACAAAATGGGGTTTTCAATAATTTCACCTCCTTTAGCTCCTGACTTTTGGGGCTTGGCCATCAAACCACGCATACCTGAAAGCTGACGAATCTGTTCTTTAGAACCACGGGCACCTGAATCGAGCATCATATATACCGGGTTGAAACCCTGGTTGTCAGCTGTGGTTTTATCTATAAGGACCTTGGTGAGCTTAGCATTGGTATGTGTCCAGATGTCGATAATCTGGTTGTAACGTTCATTGTTGGTAATAAACCCCATACTATAGTTTCCACGTACCTCTTCAACCTGGCTATTGGCATCGTTGATAAGAATTTGTTTTTCCTCGGGAACCAAAATATCTCCCAGGTTAAAGGAAAGGCCACCTCTATAAGCCATGAAAAACCCAAGGTCTTTGATATCATCAAGAAATTTTGAAGAAAGGGCAATTCCAGTCACTTTCATAATTCCACCAATAATATCACGCAAAGCTTTTTTGGTGAGCAATTGATTTACAAAACCGTATTCATTAGGGACTACTTCGTTGAACATAACACGACCTGTGGTAGTTTCCACAACTTTGTCCACCAATTTTCCATTTTCTCTAACCTTCACTTTCACATTGATAATCGAATGAAGATCAATGGCCTTTTCATTAAAGGCAATCATAACCTCTTCGGGTCCATAGAAGGTAAGCCCTTCTCCTTTCATTGGAAATTCGGGTGTATCTTTGCGGGCCTTGGTCATGTAATACAGCCCTAAAACCATATCCTGTGAAGGAACTGCAATTGGGGCGCCATTGGCAGGATTCAAGATGTTGTGTGAAGCCAGCATTAACAACTGAGCTTCAAGGATAGCGGCGTTACCCAATGGTAAATGTACGGCCATTTGGTCACCATCAAAGTCCGCGTTAAAAGCTGTACATACCAGTGGGTGCAGCTGAATAGCTTTACCCTCGATAAGTTTAGGCTGGAAGGCTTGAATACCAAGCCTGTGAAGTGTAGGAGCCCTGTTTAACAGAACTGGGTGACCTTTCAGTACGTTTTCAAGGATATCCCATACAACAGGGTCTTTACGGTCTACAATTTTTTTGGCCGACTTAACTGTTTTCACAATACCCCTCTCCAACATCTTACGAATGATGAAAGGTTTGTACAGCTCAGAAGCCATCTCTTTGGGAATACCACATTCGTGCAATGCAAGCTCAGGACCTACAACAATCACTGAACGGGCAGAGTAGTCAACTCTTTTACCCAAAAGATTCTGACGGAAGCGACCTTGTTTTCCTTTCAGACTGTCACTTAAAGATTTAAGAGGCCTGTTGGATTCTGTCTTAACAGCATTGGTTTTGCGCGAATTATCGAACAATGAGTCCACAGCTTCCTGAAGCATCCTTTTTTCATTTCTCAGGATCACATCAGGGGCTTTTATTTCAATAAGTCTTTTGAGCCTGTTATTTCTAATAATTACTCTGCGGTAAAGGTCGTTAAGGTCACTGGTAGCAAACCTTCCACCATCCAGTGGAACCAAAGGCCTTAGCTCTGGGGGTATAACTGGCACAACGTCAACAATCATCCACTCCGGTTTATTATCCATACGTGCATTGGCATCACGGAATGCTTCTACAACCTGGAGCCTTTTCAATGCATCAGCTTTTCTTTGCTGAGATGTTTCGGTATTAGCTTTGTGCCTTAAGTCATAAGACAATTGATCCAAATCGAGCCTGAGAAGCAACTCTTTAAGAGCTTCAGCTCCCATCATAGCTTTAAATTTATTTGGATCATCATCTTCGAGCAACTGGTTATCCTTGGGCAAAGTTTCAAGGATAGAAAAATACTCTTCTTCGGTTAAAAAGTCATGCTTGTTATATTCATCAGACTTAACACCAGGATTTACGATAATATATCGCTCATAGTAAATTATCTGATCAAGTTTTTTGGATGGTAGACCTAGCAGATAACCTATTTTGTTGGGCAGAGAACGGAAAAACCAAATATGGGCAACAGGTACCACCAATTTAATGTGCCCCATCCTTTCCCTTCTTACTTTTTTCTCAGTTACTTCAACACCACAACGGTCACAAACTATACCCTTATAGCGAATACGTTTATATTTTCCGCAATGGCACTCCCAGTCTTTTACCGGCCCAAAAATTCTTTCGCAAAATAATCCGTCACGTTCAGGCTTATATGTACGATAATTAATGGTTTCTGGTTTAAGAACTTCACCATGCGACCTTTCCAGGACTGATTCTGGAGAAGCAAGGCTGATCGTTATTTGAGAAAAATTGCTTTTTACATTGGATTCTTTTCTGAAAGCCATAGGAAGTTGTTATTGTTGTAAAATGTATCTTTTAATATGATAGTAGAGCAAGGTTGACTTGCTTTTGACAGTATCACTTTATGCAGGCAAAAGCCTGCATAAAGTGTAATCATATTATTATTCAAACTTGATGTCAAGACCGAGTCCTCGTAACTCGTGTACCAGAACATTGAATGATTCGGGTACACCAGGAGTTGGCAAGTTATCGCCTTTAACAATGGTTTCATAAGCTTTGGCTCGCCCTATGACATCATCCGACTTAACAGTCAAAATTTCCTGCAATGTATTAGCCGCACCAAAAGCTTCCAGAGCCCAAACCTCCATCTCACCAAAACGCTGACCACCAAACTGGGCTTTACCACCCAAAGGCTGCTGTGTAATAAGAGAGTAGGGTCCAATGGAGCGGGCATGCATTTTATCATCAACCATGTGCCCCAGCTTAAGCATATAAATAACCCCTACTGTTGCAGGCTGGTCAAAACGTTCTCCGGTGCCTCCATCATACAAATGCACCTTACCATTTTCAGGTAATCCAGCCTTACGCATGAGTTCATTTATCTGATCAATATTAGCACCATCAAAAATGGGTGTACCGTATTTCTCACCCAGTTTTTCACCAGCCCAACCCAGTACTGTTTCATAAATCTGCCCGAGGTTCATCCTTGAAGGCACACCCAGGGGGTTAAGTACGATATCAACTGAAGAACCATCTTCCAAGAATGGCATATCCTCCTGGCGTACAATACGTGCAACAATACCCTTGTTACCGTGACGACCAGCCATTTTATCACCCACCTTAAGTTTACGTTTCTTGGCCATGTAAATCTTGGCAAGCTGTACAATACCGGAGGGTAATTCATCTCCCACCGTGGCGGTAAACTTCTTGCGGTTGTAGGTACCCAACAAATCCTTAAACTTGATGGAATAGTTGTGCAGCAATTCTTTGATTAACTCATTCTTTTGCTTATCCGTGGTCCAGTTGTTGGGGTTGATAATGGAGTAGTCAAGGGTTTGCAGTACCTTCTGGGTAAACTTGGTCCCTTTGGCTACAACTACTTCTTTCAGGCTATTGGATACGCCCTGGGAGGTTTTTCCACTTACCAGGACAATAAGTTTATCAATAAGTTTGGATTTCAGCTCAGCGACTTCCTTGTTAAATTCTTCATCAAGTTTTTCGATGACGATTTTTTCCTTGGTTTTCGCTTTTTTATCTTTCATCACTCTGGAGAAGAGCTTCTTGTCAATAACCACACCTTTGGTAGCAGGAGGTGCTTTCAACGATGCATCTTTCACGTCGCCAGCTTTATCACCAAAAATTGCACGCAGAAGCTTTTCTTCGGGGGTAGGATCGGTTTCCCCTTTGGGGGTTATTTTACCAATAAGAATATCTCCCTCATTCACTTCAGCACCCACGCGAATCAATCCTGTTTCATCCAGATCTTTGATAGCATCTGCACTAACATTGGGAATATCACTGGTTAGTTCTTCAACACCTCTCTTGGTATCACGTACATCAAGAGAAAATTCTTCAATGTGAATAGATGTAAAGATATCCTCGCGTACAATTTTTTCAGACACTACAATGGCATCCTCAAAATTGTACCCTTTCCAGGGCATAAATGCCACTTTCAGGTTTCGACCAATAGCCAGCTCACCATCTTGAGTAGCATAACCTTCGCTTAGCAGCTGACCTTTTTCAACCTTCTGCCCTTTGGTTACAATCGGCTTAAGGTTGATGCAGGTGTTCTGATTGGTTTTGGCAAACTTGGTTAGTTTATAAATTCTTACATCATCCTCAAAGCTCACCAACTTTTCGTCGTCACTTCTTGAGTAACGGATAATGATTTCTTCGGAATCTACATACTCAACAATGCCATCACCTTCAGCATGAAGAAGCACCCTGGAGTCTTCAGCAACCTTCTTTTCAAGGCCAGTACCTACAATTGGGGATTCAGGATTGAGCAAGGGCACTGCCTGACGCATCATGTTACTTCCCATCAATGCACGGTTTGCATCATCATGCTCAAGAAATGGGATTAAAGAAGCAGCAATGGAAGCAATCTGGTTGGGCGCCACGTCCATCAGCTGAACCTTTTCGGGTTCAACAATAGGGTAATCTGCCTGGAAACGTGCTTTAACCAGTGATTCTTTAAAGGTGCCATCTTTATTTATGGGTACATTGGCCTGGCTGATTATATTCTCTTCTTCTTCCTCTGCCGATAAATATACAGGCGGCTCAGAGAATTTAACTTTGCCTTCATCGAGTTTAAAATAAGGCGTTTCAATAAAACCCAGTTCATTCACTTTGGCAAATACACAAAGAGAAGAAATAAGACCAATATTGGGACCTTCGGGCGTTTCAATAGTACAAAGTCGTCCATAGTGGGTAAAGTGAACGTCCCTTACCTCAAATCCAGCTCTTTCGCGTGACAACCCACCCGGCCCAAGGGCTGACATACGTCTTTTGTGGGTCAATTCAGCTAATGGATTGGTTTGATCCATAAACTGAGAAAGCTGGTTGGTACCAAAGAATGAATTAATGACCGAAGAAAGGGTTTTGGCATTGATAAGGTCGGTGGGTGCAAATACTTCATTGTCTCTCACATTCATCCGCTCCCTGATGGTCCGAGCCATACGAGCCAAACCTACACCAAATTGTGCATAAAGCTGTTCGCCTACAGTTCTAACCCTACGGTTACTCAGGTGGTCAATATCATCCACATCAGCTTTTGCATTGACCAGCTCAATGAGGTATTTAACAATGCTGATGATATCTTCTTTGGTTAAGACTTTTGTTTCGGCGTCAATGGAAAGATTAAGTTTCTTGTTAATCCTGTAACGTCCCACATCGCCCAAATCATATCTCTTATCAGAAAAGAAGAGCTTTTCGATCATACTCCTTGCCGTTTCATCATCGGGTGGATCGGCATTTCGGAGTAATCTGTAAATAAACTCAACGGCCTCTTTTTCAGAGTTGGTGGTATCTTTCTGTAAGGTATTATAAATGAGGGCAAAATCACTGAGGTTAATATCCTCTTTATGTAGAATAATTGTTTTTACTCCCGATTCAAGGATAGGTTCAATGTGTTCGTTTTCAAGCACTGTTTCACGGTCAATGATAACCTCGGTCCTTTCGATGGAAACAACTTCCCCGGTATCCTCATCCACAAAGTCTTCAATCCATGAACGCAGTACTCTGGCGGCCAATTTACGCCCCACGTGCTTTTTCAGTCCGGTTTTGGTAACTTTTACCTCATCGGCAAGATCAAAAATTTCAAGTATTTCTTTGTCACTTTCAAAGCCAATGGCGCGAAGCAAAGTTGTTACAGGTAATTTTTTCTTCCTGTCGATATAAGCAAACATGACATTATTGATGTCCGTAGCAAACTCAATCCATGAACCTTTGAAAGGAATAATCCTGGCACTATAAAGTTGCGTACCGTTTGCGTGTACACTGGTTCCGAAAAACACACCGGGTGAACGATGAAGTTGAGATACAACAACCCTTTCAGCACCATTAATAACAAATGTCCCTTTGGGTGTCATATAAGGGATAGTCCCCAGGTACACATCCTGAATAATGGTTTCAAAGTCTTCGTGTTCGGGGTCAGTACAATAGAGTTTAAGTTTTGCCTTAAGTGGGACACTGTGGGTTAGTCCCCGTTCTATACATTCCTGAATAGAGTACTTGGGAGGGTCTATAAAGTAATCCAGGAATTCAAGAACAAAGTTGTTTCGGGCATCTGATATGGGAAAATTTTCAGCGAAAACCTTAAAAAGGCCTTCTTCTTTTCTGTTTTCAGGAGTAGTCTCCAGTTGGAAAAAATCCTGAAAAGATTTGACTTGAACTTCGAGAAAATCAGGATATTCAAAATGCCTGATAACGGATCCGAAGTTAATTCTGTTTTTTGTTACTTTTGTTGCGGCCAAGGTATGAAAGTTTGTTGTTAGTAAAAAACAATATTCACTAAAATAAATAAATACCAATAAAGATTAGACTTCAACATCGGGTAGAAACCGGAAGAAGTCTAATCCTTAAAGGTCATCACATCAGAACTTACTTTACTTCAACCTCTGCGCCAGCTTCTTCTAATTGTTTTTTAAGAGATTCAGCTTCATCTTTGGTAACCTGCTCTTTAACGGGTTTTGGAGCACCATCTACCAATTCTTTGGCTTCTTTCAGGCCAAGGCTGGTAAGTTCTTTAACAAGTTTAACCACAGCCAGTTTAGAAGAACCGGGAGCTTTAAGGATAACGTCAAACTCGGTTTGTTCCTCTTCTGCTTCACCAGCTTCGCCACCGCCTGCAGCAGCAACAGCAACCGGAGCAGCTGCGGGTTCTATACCATATTCATCTTTTAGGATCTCTGCCAATTCATTAACTTCCTTAACAGTCAGATTAACTAATTGTTCTGCGAAAGATTTTAAATCTGCCATTTTTATTGATTTTTAAGTGGGTTTCTAATGATTTTCTTTGTAAACTAAACTAAATAATTGATTATTACCCTTCTTTTTCAGAAAGAGTTTTAAGAACACCTGAGAGTGTATTTCCACCTGATTTGAGTGCAGAAACAACATTGTTCGCAGGTGATTGAAGTAAGCCAATAATATCACCGATAAGCTCTTCCTTCGACTTGAGGCTGGCCAGGTTTTCTAGCTGGTCATCTCCAATGTAAATGGATTCTTCAATCCAGGCACCTTTTAGGATAGGCTTCGAGCTGTTTTTACGAAATTCTTTGATCACTTTACCTGGACCGTTTCCAACCTGGGCAATCATGAGAGAAGTAGCACCTTTCAATACATCGAAAAGAGGCTCAAAATCCTTCTGGGATTTCTCCATGGCCTTCTTGAGCAGCGTGTTTTTAACAACCTGCATGGAAACACCACGCTTAAAGCACAACCTTCTGAGTTTATTGATGGTTTCAACAGTTAATTCAGAAGTATCTGCAAGATAAAAAACTTCGTTGTTTTCCAGCTTTTCGGTGACCGACTCAATTACCTGAACTTTATCATCTTTTTTCATAAGTTTCACCGTCTTTAAGGCAAGGTCCCGTTAGGGCTTGCACTTTCATTATTATTAAGCAACTGATTTAGGGTCTACTGCCACACCGGGGCTCATCGTACTGGATAAAAAGACACTCTTCATATAAGTACCTTTGGCAGCAGCAGGTTTCAACCTGTTAATGGTTTGGATAAGTTCTCTGGCATTTTCAATCAGCTGGTTCTTTTCAAAAGCAACCTTACCGATGGAAGCATGAATAATACCAAACTTATCAACTTTAAAATCAATTTTACCCCCTTTAACTTCCTGTACTGCTTTACCAATATCCATGGTAACAGTACCGGCTTTAGGATTAGGCATCAGACCGCGTGGTCCAAGTACACGGCCCAGGGCACCCACTTTGGGCATAACGCTGGGCATGGTAACTACCACATCAACATCGGTCCATCCACCTTTGATTTTTTCAATGTACTCATCCAAACCAACGTAATCAGCACCGGCAGCTTTGGCTTCTTCTTCTTTATCGGGTGTACAGAGTACAAGTACCCTTACAGTTTTCCCTGTTCCGTGGGGCAAAGTTACAACACCCCTTACCATTTGATTGGCTTTTCTGGGGTCTACACCTAGTCTTACGTCTAAATCAACGGAAGCATTAAACTTGGTGTAGGTAATCTTTTTAACTAAATCAGCCGCCTCAGACAAGGAATACACATTATTTTTATCAACTTTAGCTAAAGCCTCTTTGTGATTTTTTGTTATTTTAGCCATTTTCAGATTCCGTTAAGCTTTGATTAAAAAAATAACCTTTATTGATGTCTTCAATAAGGTTTAAAAGGGTCGGGCTCCTTTAATTCTTACACCCATGCTGCGAGCTGTACCTGCCACCATTTGCATGGCAGATTCAACGGTAAAGCAGTTTAAATCGGGCATTTTATCTTCGGCGATCCCGCGCACCTGATCCCAGCTTATAGTGGCAACTTTGGCACGATTGGGTTCCGCTGAACCAGATTTAATTTTTGCGGCTTCTCTAAGTT
>SLQX01000279.1 GCA_007131245.1 Bacteroidales bacterium | reverse complement strand
TTCTTCCCCCTGCAGGGGTTCGCGGGTTTCAATGAGATTATACCTGATCTCAAAAGCAATGGCATGATCCAACATATCCTGCTGTTCAAGCACCCCGGGAAACGCCCCACCTGCTATTAATTGCAATGCCCTTGCACGAAATAAAGGCTCCGACATGCCACACTCCTGCTCCCAAACAAACAATAGCTCTGCAAGAGCATCATACTCTCTTTGGTTTAACAGATCTGCATACTTTTTGGCAAATACGGCAGATTGTTCTTCACAATCATGTTCACCCTCCAAACCAGCAGCATTGAAAGTAAATACAACCAGGCTGAAAATGAACACAAATATATTTCTGATGGCAGATTGGAGCATGTGTAAACCCATTCGGTAAAAATAGAAGATAGAAGTCGTTACGTACAAATATACGTTTGTTATGTTAAACGATATGAAAGATAAATCATTGTAAATGGAGGCGGTTAAAACTTTTAATTTCCACATGAAGATCCTGGACGAAATTCCGCTGACTGATTAACTGATGAAAGATCAAAACCTCTATGATGAAACGGCTTGAGACACAATATTTATCCGTATAATATAGTCTAAACACTTATTAAATTAGATTTATCATATTGTTTTTTATTTTTTTGTTTTTATTAAGATTCTGTGGTATATTTGATGTTAAATTCAGTTAATATTCAAACTTCATTGAAATGACAGGCTGGTGGCTTAAGCTGTTTCTGATCATGTGGGGGATTACAATACCGTTAATGCTATTGGGCAATAAAAACCACACGGCGCAAGAACTTATGGCAAAAATCGATTCCCTGGAATCGATTATGGAGTATGGCGAGGCCTGTATTCATACAGATAGATTCCTGAAGAAATTTTCAAAACAGGCTGATATTGACCAAAAGCTAAAAGCAAGAGCTTATCTCAAGAATAGTTTGTGTATTCGATCAGAAGGGAAAAACCGGGAAAGCATACCTCTCATTGATAAAGCGCTGGCCATTGCCAAAGAAATAAAAGACTCGGCCCTGATAGCGCAAAGCTACCGCGAATTAGGCTACAGCCATACCATCACAGGCAATTACCAGGAAGGCCTCCATGCTTTCAGCAATGCCCTTAATATAGACACCAGGTTGGATGACCTTACAAGTGTTTCTTTAAGTTTAAATGCCATTGGCAAAATTCATGAAATGTGGAAAGAATTTGACAAGGCACTTGACTTTTTTTTTCAATCCCTGGAAATATCACTGCGTATTGATAACCTCAGCCAGGTAGCCATCAGAAAAGCAAGTATTGGATCCGTTTACAAATCGCAGGGAAATTATGAAAAAGCCCTGGAATACCTGGAAAAATCCCTTGAATTGGAAATTGAAATGAATAACCAGGTAAGAAAAGGTTACAGACTGGATCAAATTGGGGAGGTTTACACTCTTATTAAAGAATACGCAAAGGCAGAAGAGGTGCTTTTTTCCGCTCTGCAAATATTCCAGGACAACAAGATTCTTGTTTCAGAGTCTATTGCGCTTAATCACATTGCTCTGAATTACATGCTTAGCAACCAGCTGGATTTGGCCTTGCAGTATTATCATAAAAGCCTTTCCATTGCTGAAGATGTGGATTTTAACAACATGATGCAAAAAAATTATAAAGAACTTTCTTTATTGAAAGAAAAATATGGACAGTTTGACAAAGCTCTTGGGTATTACAGGCAATTTGTGGCACTAAAAGACAGTGCTTACAATGAACAAGCAAGGCAGCAGCTGCTTGGCTTCCAGGTGAAGTACGAAAGTGAACAAAAAGAAAAAGAACTGGCTATCCTCAACCAGGAGCGGCTGGAGCAAGAGCTAAAGCTAAACAATGCCAGGCAGCAGCGCATCATTATGTGGACGGGAATCATTGTTTTGCTCATTTCCTTTGGAGCATTGTACAGCAGATTTCATATTAAAAAACGAGCTCAACTAAAACTGGCTGCTGCCAACAGACAACTAAGCATACTTAATCAAACCAAAAACAAGTTTTTTACCATCCTTGCCCACGACCTCAAAAATCCTATTTATGCCTTTCGAAATATTTCAACCAGCGTGTATGATAATTTTTCTGAATTATCCCGTGAAGATATCAGCTATTTTACCCGCGAACTAAAGCTCTCCTCTGAAAAGCTGTGTTCCTTTTTGGATGAACTGTTAAAATGGGCCGCCTCACTCACAGGGCGCCTGACTCCCAACATCGAGCCCGTAGAACTAAAACCGGTTTTTGACAAGCTCATCGAACTATACCGTCCCATGGCAGAGAGCAAAAATCTCAACCTCATTTTAGATGTACCCAAAGACCATTATGTAATGGCCGACTGCAACATGTTAGACACGATTTTCCGGAACATATTGTCCAATGCCATCAAATTTACCCCTGAACAAGGCTGGGTTAAAGTTGAAAGCGAGAAAAACACCAACCAGGTCCATATCAGGATTGCTGATAATGGCATTGGAATAGACAAGCAGGATGTAGCCAGACTGTTTCATATCTGCAATGACCCTTCCCAAATAGGCAACAGTAAGGAGAAAGGGATGGGGCTTGGCCTGTTTTTGTGCAAAGAGTTTACTGATAAAAACCAGGGGCGTATTTGGGCCGAAAGTCGCCTGGGAGAAGGGTCTGTGTTTCATATTGTTTTACCGGCAAAACTATCCAGCCATGACCTATAAAATGAAACTGATTATCGTTGATGACCATAAAATTGTGAGAGATGGTATAAAGGCACTTTTAATGGGTGACAACTCCTTTTCTGTAGTGGCAGACGTGGACTCGGGCCAAGAACTTTTTAAGATCATTGATACGCAAAAACCTGACATTGTGGTGTTGGACATTGGAATGCCCGGGATGAACGGTGTGGAAGTGACCGAAAAGCTTACTGCCGGGTACCCCGGGGTGAAAATCCTTATTTTAAGTGCCAATACCAGCGAAGAATGGATTATATCAGCCATTAAAGCCGGAGCAATGGGGTTTTTACCCAAAGATTGTTCCCGTACCGAGTTTATCAAAGCTCTGACCTACATATCAAGGGGCGA
>SLQX01000108.1 GCA_007131245.1 Bacteroidales bacterium | reverse complement strand
TTGCCTATTAATCAAATAACCTAACTGAATATGATACAAATGATCTTACGAAACACCATTGCACCAATATTTCTTGTTATCGTTTTAAGCAGCCTGCCAGTTTTTGTTACAGGTGCTCCTGTAAATAATATGCCCATTACGGTTGAAAACCCTGATGGAAGTATTATTGAATGTTTTGTCAGTGGAGACGAATTTTTCAATTATTTGCATGATGAAAACGGATACAGTATCATAGCTGGTGAGGACGGCTATCATTATTACGCGCAAGTGAAAAATGACAGCATCGTGGCTTCTTCCTACAAAGTAGGTCAGGCAAATCCCCAAAAAACCAATCTTAAGCCCGGTGCCTTATTGAGTGAAAAGGAGTACCAAAAACGCAAAGACCAGATGTTTAAGGGACTTGATGGTGGTGAAGAAAAAGCATCCCATACAGGCATACTGAACAATATTGTCATTTATATTCGCTTTAGTGATGACGAAGAATTTACAACACCCCGGTCAATATTCGACAACCGGCTTAATAATGAAGATGGTCCTTCGGTAAAAGATTATTTTGATGAAGTTTCCTATGGTATGGTATCGGTTGAAAGTCATCATTTCCCCCCTTCATCCATGGATATTAACCTCTCTTATCAGGATATTTATCCCCGCTCTTACTTTCAACCCTATCACTCGGTTAACAATCCCGATGGATATACATCAGGCGAAAGAACCCAAAGGGAACAGGAGTTGCTGGACAGAGCTGTCAATGCTGTGGAAGAATATATCCCTACAGATTTGGAACTTGATACCGAAGGTAATGGCCGGGTAGATAATGTAAGTTTTATCATAAAAGGTGAGAGTGGATCATGGGCATCCATTTTATGGGCACATCGTTGGATGTTGTTTTATACAAATACTTATATCCATGGTAAGCGTGTCTGGGACTATACTTTTCAGCCTGAAAACCAAGCAACTGTACAGATACTAAATCATGAGCTCTTCCATACTTTTGGAGCACCTGACTTGTACAGGTATTCAAACAACAGTATCACCCCCGTGGGTCCCTGGGACCTCATGCACTCGGGCAACGGGCATATGGGGGCACACATGAAATGGAAATACACCAACAATACCTGGATAGAGGATATACCCGTAATTTCTGAACCGGGAACCTACGACCTTAACCCACTGCATGAACCTGAAAATAATGCATATAGGATTAACTCGCCCAACAGTGATACAGAATACTTTGTGGTGGAATACCGCAAAAAACAACCCGGTACTTATGAAAACAACCTGCCAGGTTCAGGTCTGTTGATTTATCGAATCAACTCCTCAGTTACCAATGGAAATGTAAACGGCCCACCCGATGAGGTTTATCTTTACCGCCCCAATGGAACCAACAACCTTAATGGACTCATCTTTAGCGCAAACTACTCTGCCCAGGCTGGGAGAACTGAAATAAATGACGACTCAAACCCTTCTTCTTTCCTTTCGGATGGTTTGCCTGGGGGGCTGGATATTTCAAACATCAGCGAAAGTGGATCCACCATTTCTTTTGATCTCAATGGTGGACCCACAGAAAACTATTCAATCACCGCAGAAGCAAACCCTCAGCACGGTGGCCAGGTTGAGGGTGCAGGCACTTATTACCACGGCAATACGGTAAACATGACTGCCACACCGGCTGATAGTTTTGAGTTTGAAAGCTGGACTGAAAACGGGAACACCCTATCTACAAGCACCCAGTACAGTTTCACTGCATCTGAAAACCGAAACCTGGTGGCTAACTTTTCGTCTGCAACCAACGTATATCATATTTCACTTAACAGCCAACCCGAAGATGCCGGTTCTGTATCTGGTGGTGGAAATCACCCCCAGGGAGAAGAAATAACACTTTCGGCTTCCCCCGATGAAGGCTATCAATTTGAGTACTGGAGCGAAAACGACGATGTGATAAGCCACGAGGAAAACTTTTCAATCACAGTGGATGACCACAGGGAGTTCACCGCTTACTTTGCCATAAAAACTTATGAAATAACCCTAACGGCTAATCCGGCAGACGGTGGAAATGTATCTGGATCCGGAACATTTAACCATGGCACCATAAGATCTGTAAATGCTTTTGAAGCTGATGGATATGAGTTTGAAAACTGGACCGAAAACGGAGAGGTTGTCTCAACCAATTCACAATATATCCTCGTGGTTACTGAAAACAAGAATCTTGTAGCAAACTTCAGTTCTGTTGACACCGAAACATTTACCATTTCAGCAACCTCTTCACCAGCAGAGGGTGGTAGTGCATCAGGAACCGGTAGCTTTGAAGAAGGACAGCAGGCGAATCTTGAAGCCCATGCTAACACGGGTTACACCTTCACCAACTGGAAAGAGAACGGAACCACTGTCTCCTCTGAACCCAACTACAGCTTTACGGTGACCGGCGACCGCAACCTAACAGCGCACTTCAGCACCAACACCTATGCCATTGCTCTGGATGCACAGCCTTCAGATGGGGGCAGCGTTACCGGTGGGGGAAGTTACGAATTTGGAGAAACAGCCACGGTCTCTGCTTCTGCCGGGAACGGGTACACCTTCACCAACTGGAAAGAGAACGGAACCACCGTCTCCTCTGAACCCAACTACAGCTTTACGGTGACTGGCGAGCGAAACCTAACAGCACACTTCAGCACCAGTACCTATGCCATTGCTCTGGATGCACAGCCTTCAGATGGGGGCAGCGTTACCGGTGGGGGAAGTTACGAATTTGGAGAAACAGCCACGGTCTCTGCTCTAACCAATGAGGGCTTCATATTTGTGAGTTGGACCGAGGGAGGAACCGAGGTTACTTCAGATCCCAGTTACTCATTTACCGTTACCGGTAATCGTAACCTGACTGCCCATTTCACAAGCAGCACACATACAGTAACACTCAACTCATCTCCGGCTGAAGGAGGCACAGTATCTGGTGGAGGAACATTTGCTTACGGGCATACCATAACATTAGCCGCAGAACCGAACGAAGGTTACCAGTTCACTGCGTGGAAAGAAGAGTCTGAGGTGGTATCCACCAATGTCAATTACAGCTTTAATGTAACAGCGGACAGGAATCTGACAGCAGAGTTTACACCTTCCATCTATGCCGTTACATTGGATGCAAACCCCGCCGAGGGCGGAAATTACACGGGTGGTGGAAGTTTCATCCATGGAGAAACAGCGACAGTTAAAGCCCAGGAAAATCCTGGATACATCTTCGTAAACTGGTCAGAACAAGGAACAGAGGTTTCCAGTGAACCAGAGTTTCAGTTCCAGGTCAATCAGAATCGGTTCCTTACAGCCAACTTCACCCAGGAAGCTTATACCCTAAACCTGGTAGCTGAGCCTGAGGAAGCAGGAGTGGTTTCAGGAGGTGGGAGTTTTTATTCCGGAGAAACAGCAAATATAACAGCAACACCAGAAAATGGATACTCATTTACTGCATGGATTCACAATGGAGAAGAAGTTTCTCAGCAACCTGAGTACTCTTTTGAGGTAAACGAAAACACAACGCTAATAGCCCTTTTCAGTCCGCTCACCTATGAGGTAAACCTTCAGGCCGTTCCCAATATTGGCGGCTCAACAAACGGCCAAGGCATTTACACATACGGACAAGAGGCAACCATAAGTGCCCAACCAGCCAAAGACTATGAGTTTTTATACTGGAGAGAAAGTGGCGATATTATCTCCACCGATATAAACTACACTTTCACGGTTACGCAAAACCGCAACCTACAGGCACGATTTAATAAAAGCTCTGGTTCGATAAAGATAAGTGCGCAGGCACATCCACCAGGCCTGGCTTTTATCAGCGGGGCCGGATATTATGAAGAAAACCAGTGGGTAGAGTTGGAAGCCACACCCATAAATAACAACCAGGACTTTGAGGGTTGGTTTGAGGGAGACAAACTTATCAGCAAAGATCGGTCGATAGGATTTGTTGCATCTGAGGACAAAAGTATAGTGGCGAGTTTCAACCAGGAGAGCAAAGAATTTGAAGTAGAAGTGGTCTCTGATCCTCAGTTTGATATACAAATCAACGGAACAGGAGCTTATCATGAAGGAGAAACTGTAAAACTGGAATTGGTTGAATCTGAAGACACCCAACTGGCAGGATGGAGAAACGCCGCCGGACAAATAGTTTCCCGTAGCAACCCTTATACCTTTACCATATCACGAAACATTACCCTGGAAGTATTGCTCGAATCCACGGTTGCAGAGCATAAAGAAGAAGTCGTCAGGGCTTACCCCAACCCCAGTAATGGATATTTCTGGGTTCACTCGGAAGAAAATTTCCATATGGAAATAAGAAATACGGCAAACTTTGTACTAAGGCAACAGGACATTGAATCGGGCAATAACTATGTTGATGTATCAGATCTGCCTCTGGGAATGTACATTTTACATTTTTACGGGCCTGAAAAAACGTATTCAAGAAAAGTAATCATTAAATAGTAGTTAGATTTTGAATTTATAACTCAACCATCAATTTCTAAATATATCAGATGAACTCTAAAGAAGCCGGAATATCCGGCTTCTTTTTTGCCACAGAACAGGGTTATAAAATCACACCAGGACAAATCAAATAAAACCCATCCAAACCTATGGGGTAATAATCCCGATTTTTTTTCTATTTTTGAAAACAAAACCTTATTTTTGGTGACTCCAAAAAAGAGCTATGATTTAAGTATTTTACATTTATTGGTCACCCATATAATTTGGTGACAGATTGCAGTTAACAGTATATTAAATCCAAACGTAGAAGGCAGTGGCAGATAGTCTAATTATTATTCCCACCTATAAAGAAAAAGAAAATATAGAAAATATTATACGAAAAATATTTTCATTAGATAAGGCATTTCATATACTAGTTATCGACGACAACTCCCCGGATGGCACTGCTGACATTGTAAGAAATCTGCTACCTGAATTTTCACAGAGGTTGTTTTTGGAAACACGCGAGGGTAAGCTTGGTTTGGGCACAGCCTACATCTATGGATTCAAATGGGCATTAAAAAGGAGTTATCAGTACATTTTTGAAATGGATGCTGATTTTTCCCATAATCCCGAAGACTTACCCCGGCTTTACAATGCATGTGCAATTGAGGGATATGACCTGGCCATAGGTTCCAGGTATATTCATGGCGTCAACGTAATCAACTGGCCCATGGGCAGGGTTTTGATGTCCTACTATGCTTCGGCCTATGTAAGATTGGTAACAGGAATGAAAATCAGAGATACGACGGCCGGGTTTAAATGTTACAAAAGGGAAGTTCTTGAGTCAATCAATCTTGACAAAATCAAATTTACAGGTTATGCATTTCAAATAGAGATGAAGTTTACAACCTGGAAATTGGGATTTAAAATTAAGGAAATATCGATTGTCTTTACCGACAGAGCCCAGGGAGCTTCCAAAATGAGTAAGGGAATTTTCAAAGAAGCCGTACTGGGTGTTATGAAACTTCGCCTGAAGAGTCTGTTTAAAAAACCCAAAAGGTATACCGGATCAAATCGTTAATCCCTACCCAAAAAATAAACACATCTTATGTCCTCCAAAACATTAATTTGCAATGCCCGCATTGTCAACGAGGGGCAGGTTAAAGACGGAGCCATTCTTATAGAAAATGACACCATTTCTGAAATTTACTCCACCCCCAACCCGGATATTTCTTTGCATACCAGCGACAGAATCCTGGATGCAGGGTTTAACTATGTTTTACCGGGGGTTATAGATGATCAGGTGCACTTTCGCCAACCCGGCCTGACCCACAAAGCACAAATATATACCGAATCCATGGCAGCTGTTACAGGAGGTGTCACCTCTTTTATGGAGATGCCCAACACGCTTCCCCAGGCAATAACTACCCAACTTCTGGATGAAAAATTTCAACTTGCAGCACAGGAAAGTTTTGCCAACTTCTCCTTTTATATGGGTGCTACCAACCAAAACACGGAAGAACTCCTTAAAATTGACCCGGCCAGGGTTTGTGGAATCAAAGTATTTATGGGAGCCTCAACCGGTAATATGCTTGTAGACAGTGATGATGCACTTGAGGCAATCTTTTCCAATGCAAAAACACTTGTGGCCGTACATTGCGAAGATGAAACCACCATCAGGGAAAATCTTCAAATTTATCAGGGTAAATTTGGAGAAAACATACCCCCAGAATACCATCCCCGCATCAGAAACCACCATGCCTGCCTGCTTTCATCAGAAAAAGCAGTGGCCCTTGCCCAAAAACATAATACACGATTACATGTACTACATCTAAGCACGGCAGGTGAAACACGCCTTTTTGATAACACCCTCCCCCTTGAGAAAAAAAGAATTACCGGCGAAGTTTGTGTACACCACCTTTGGTTTACAGATGATGATTACGCAGCAAAAGGAAACTTTATCAAGTGGAATCCAGCCATAAAAAGCAAAAAGGACAGGGAGAAACTTTGGGAAAGTATCATTAACGGAACACTGGATGTTGTGGCAACTGACCACGCCCCCCACCTGAAGGAAGAAAAATCACAACCTTACCTGAAAGCCCCCTCCGGTGGCCCCCTTGTTCAACATTCGCTGCAGGCCATGTTTGACGCTGTGACTGACCGCAGTCTTCCTGTTCACCTTATAGCCCAATGGATGAGCCACAACCCGGCAGTATGTTTTAAGGTTTACAAAAGGGGCTTTATCAGAAAAGGATATTTTGCAGACCTGGTTATCCTGGATCCTGACAAACCCTACACCGTGAACCATGAAAACATCCTGTACAAATGCAAGTGGTCGCCCTTTGAAGGACACACCTTCAGGGCCACGCCCACGCATACCATCATAAACGGCCAGGTTGTTTTCCAAAATGGTAAAGTTGACCAAGACTTCAGAGGACAACCACTGGAGTTTGTGAGATAAGACCCTGAAAAATACGGGAGAGAGCAATCCAAAATTCATTCTTCTCGTTTCATGCAATCATGGCAGCACCTTACGCTTAAGGAGCATCCTTTTTTTTATCATCAAAGAAACAACAAAGAGTGATGCTAAAACCAGCATAATAATCCCCATCAGTAAAAAACTTCCCTTGATGTTGCTAATACCTATAAGAGGCTGAATAGCAACCGGTGAAATAAACATCCCAAAAAATAATGACATATTGAGATAGCCCACAAGCCGTCCGCGCATGCTTTCCGGGCTTAACGAAATAAGCCATAAGTTGATATTGGGAAGCATTAACCCAAATCCAAGCCCCGAAACAGCTATCCCCGCAATCATTGTGAAATAAGATTGTGCCTGGCTAATAATCAAATAACCAACAAAAACAACAATATACACAATAGCTAAAATGGCCGGAAAACTCAAACGCTTCCTGATACGACCGTAATTGAGCGAAGTAGTAACAGAGGCCACATTGACAAAAGCAATGGCAAAACCTGTTTCTGCATTAGAAATACCTTCAATGGAATCAAGTATAAAGGGCATCTGCACAGGTATCATATAAAAGACAATGGCAGAGAATAAGGCAATAGCATATACCTGAAACACCCTGGATGGAATTTTACCGGCCCCTTTGGAATCTTTGGTTTCGCTACTTTGGGCTTGACTGAAACTTTTCGGTTCATACACTGATAGAACAGCCATAACCCAAACAACCAGGGATGCCACATAAACTATAAATGGCATACGCCAGTGTACATCAGCCAGCACCCCTCCCAGCGAAATAAAAATCAAACCTCCCATGCCGGCAAATGCCGCCTGGGTTCCCATCAACCTGCTTCTCTCATCCCCCTGAAAATAGTCTCCAATAAGGGTAATAATGGCGGTAATGATACCACCTACTGCAATACCCAGCACAGCCCTTCCCACAAGGATTAATGGTAAAGTATCCAGGTACAACCCGGATGTGCCTGCAATTGCGTAAAGAATCAGTGAATACAACAAAACCTGTTTGCGACCTGTTCGATCTATAAAATACCCTGCCAGGGGTGCCAGTATCGCCATAAACAATGCAGGCAAAGTCAACACCAACCGGCTAAGCAATTCTACCCCGGGAACATCAGAAAATTCGCGATTGATGGATGGCAAGGAGGCCGCAACAATTGCACCCGCCATAACAGTAAGTGTACTGCCTATCAGCAAAGTCAATTTTCGAAGACCGTTGTATTTATGCTCCATATAGTCAAACTGTAAAAAGGAAAGGTCTTACGGACGCCAAACAGGGAATGTGTAAACTTGTACAAATAAAAACATTATTTGGGAATAGCAGCCATGCTTTTCAGGGTAAACACGGCCTGCTCTATGTAATCCTCTTTTTGCTGATTATCGACCTGGTGAATGGACGGAAAATAAAGCTGCTCCAAAACCTGGATGCCACAAAAACCAAACACTCCCTCTTCGTTTACTTTGCTCATGGCCTGAAACATACCCTTTTCGTACTCTTCGCGAGATTGCCCCAGGGTACTCAAAACAAAAGCTTTTTTACCGGTTAGCAGAGGATAAACCCCATTGGAATTGGACATATACGCAAACCCCCAGGAAAATACCTTATCGATGTACCCCTTTACAACAGCAGGCATCCCTCCCCACCATACCGGGTAGATAAATACAAGCACATCCGACTCTCTCACATACTTTTGTTCCCTTACTATATCTTCAGGGGGACTTCCTGATGATATCTGCTCAAAATCCTGGGTGCGCAGAACCGGGTCAAAATCCATTTTGTATAAATCCCTCACTTCAATGGTGTGCCCTTCCTCAGCCAAATTTTGACGAAGGCTTTCCAATAATTGCCAATTGAAATTTCCCTTATGATGATTGGAGTATATAATTAGAAAATTCATGAGTAGTCGGTTTATTCTTTCTTTTTATAAAACTTGTATTTGTGAACGCCACACCTTTTTTTTTGTTCAATTTTTCGTAATATTGTCTTAAACATATAAATTCAACAAGTACTTGCTCCGCCATTGAACAAAACATGACTATTGACATCAAAGGCAAGCATACTGAGCGATACAGACAAACAAAGTAGAATGGGCTTTGTTTACTTGACAGAACTATCAAATTATTTAACTTCAAGATATCTTAAAAGACAGAACACCTCACATATAGAGGATGAACCGAAATATCAAATTGAAAAGAGAATCTCCGTTAAGGATGAACCCATAAATTAGGAAGCATGGAAGAAACAAAAAGCACAAAACGACTAAACAGTGCGGTCAAAACCGTGGAACGTTATATTATCAAAACCCTCATTGGCTTAATGTCATTATTGTTGATTATAGCAACAGTGCAATTGGGTTACATGGTAGTTAAGAGCATTCTTGAGTCAGATGTTTTTATACTAGATTTAGATGTACTCATGGATCTTTTTGGAGTGTTCCTATTGGTACTCATAGGTATTGAACTATTGGACACCATCAAAGTTTATTTCAAAAAACATGAAGTTCACGTAGAAGTGGTCATACTGGTAGCACTAATTGCCATAGCCCGGAAGGTTATTTTACTGGATTTTGACAAATATTCCGGGCTGGAGATAATGGCCATAGCGGCCGTTGTAATTGCACTGGCTTTGGGTTATTATTTCATTAAAAAGGCCGGAGGATGCAACTTTTGGCCCCCAAACGGCGAAACATCAAAAGATGTAGTTATTGAAACAAAAGAATATGACCCTCACACGAAGGAAAAAGTATCCGAAAGGAAAAAAGTACTAAAAGAGCAATCTCAACCTGGCCGGGTTGAGCAGGGAAGTGATAACACATTTGGGGATACCCAGGGCCGGATGGCTAAACCAAAAGCTCCCCGGAAAGGTACAGACCCATCCCGGGGAAAAGATTAAACCATAATTTTTCCTTTTTATTTGACAATCTTTTGTTACTTTCGCAGGCATAAAGCTTGCGAAAATACTGCTGTAAAAGGCAATCATATGCCTGGTGCGTTAAAACATGTCAATGGTGGAAAAATACTCCACCCTTGCCCTCTTTTTTTGTTTTTCCAGCAGCATCTAATGTCTTTGGCAGCAAAAATGTCAAATTTTAACATCAGAATTCTTTATTATGGCCCCGGCTGAATCTCAAACCAAATACATCTTCGTAACGGGAGGTGTAACTTCCTCTTTGGGAAAAGGAATCATTTCTGCCTCACTTGCAAAACTGCTGCAAGCCAGAGGATATAGTGCTACCATCCAAAAGCTGGACCCCTATATTAATATAGACCCCGGCACTCTTAATCCCTATGAACATGGTGAATGCTATGTAACAGAAGACGGGGCGGAAACCGATCTTGATCTGGGTCACTACGAGCGATTTCTTAACGTTCCCACTTCACAGGCCAATAATGTTACCACAGGGCGCATTTATCAATCGGTAATTGAGAAAGAGCGTCGTGGCGACTACCTGGGTGAAACCGTACAGGTTATTCCACACATCACAGATGAAATCAAACAAAGTATCAAATTGCTTGGAAAAAACAAACAATTTGATTTTGTGATTACGGAGATTGGTGGTACGGTAGGTGATATTGAATCTCTTCCCTATGTAGAGGCCATTCGCCAGCTACGCTGGGAGTTGGGGAAAAACTGCCTGGTAATCCACCTAACACTGGTTCCTTACCTGGCAGCCGCCAAAGAGCTTAAAACCAAGCCCACGCAACACTCGGTAAAAACCATGCAGGAATACGGTGTTCAACCCGACATTCTGGTTTGCCGGACCGAAAAACACCTTAATGATGGCATCAGAAACAAAATAGCTCTGTTTTGTAATGTAAGTTCCAGGGATGTTATTGAATCCATTGATACCGATAGTATTTACAGGGTACCCATGCTAATGCTTGAGGAACAACTGGATCTACGGGTTTTGAACAAAACCAACATGAAATCCGACCAACAACCAGAACTATCAGCATGGAAAAACTTCCTGGATCACCTGAAAAACCCCGACTGTGATGTTTCCATTGCCCTTGTTGGAAAATATGTTGAGCTCATGGATGCTTATAAATCTATCATTGAATCGTTGATACATGCCGGGACAACCAATAAATGCAATGTTAATATCAAGATGGTCCACTCGGAGCATATTGAAAACGGGAACGAATCTATTATTTTGAAAAATGTTTCGGGTGTTATTGTTGCACCCGGATTTGGAGAAAGAGGCATTGAAGGAAAAATTGCAGCCATCACCTATGCCCGCACCCATAAAATCCCATTCCTGGGTATCTGCCTGGGAATGCAATGTGCCACCATAGAGTTTGCACAAAATGTGCTGAACCTCAAAGGTGCGCACTCTTATGAAATGATGCCAAACACCCCCTATCCCATCATCAGCATGATGGAAGAGCAAAAAAAGGTGAATATAAAAGGGGGAACCATGCGCCTTGGAGCCTATAAGTGTAAGTTAGATTTGGAATCCAAAGCCTTCAGCATTTACAAGCAGGAAACAATTAGTGAAAGGCACAGACACCGGTATGAGTTTAACAATTATTTCCTTAAAGATTTTGAAAAACACGGGATGGTTGCATCAGGCATTAACCCCGAATCGGGCCTGGTGGAAATAATGGAGCTTAAAAACCACCCATGGTTTGTGGGGGTTCAGTTTCACCCTGAATACAAAAGTACGGTTGCCAGACCACACCCCCTTTTCGTAGAGTTTGTTAAAGCTGCCATGGATTTTAAAAAGTAAGACCATAAATTATCCAACATTTTGTACTTTTGCACCAGCATTTTCCAATGCAGTTCTTAATTAGAAAAAATCACTTCAACACCTTTCAAATATAACTTTCATAAAGAATGAACAGAGATAACATTATTGGACTCCTTCTGATTTTTGCCATATTAATCGGCTTTAGTATTCTCAACACCCCATCTGAAGAAGAAAGGCATGAGGCGCGCCGCACACAGGACAGCA
>SLQX01000284.1 GCA_007131245.1 Bacteroidales bacterium | reverse complement strand
TGCGTATGGTCGTGAGCAAGAAATAAAGAAGAAAAAAAGCCGAAAGTACATAGAGTCATTGATAAGCGATTAGCTCAGTTGGTTGAGAGCATCCCGATTACCATCGGGAGGGTCACTAGTTTGACCCGAAGGCACCGCCTGAGCCGGTGGGCCAAAGGCGAACAATCTAGTATCGGCCATGCAGAAAATCTAAGGGTTGCAATTTTTAAAAAAAACTGCAATCTTTTGTTAAATAAAACAAGACTATAACAAAAACTGTAACTGAGTTGGTCAACTTCAGTTTCCCTTCAACCCATTCGAAACCCTCTTGTAAATCCTGGGTCTCTCTTTTTTGTTAAGCATACAATTTGCAGGTAGAGATTTACGATATCAGGATTGCCGAAAGTTTTGGGTAGCACCTCAGGCAATTCCGACAACTCTCTGGTTTTCTCTTTTTACTTTTCTTTTTCTCTGATGGCTTGTGCCACTGTTTTACAAGGGTTTAACCTTGCGCAGCCCTATCGTAAACGCTATGGTGTCTTATAATTACAAAGGCGTGCAGTGGCTCAATGATGTGAATACGGAAGAAATTGAATCTTTCAATTATATTGATTTACATTTATGGAGACCTCTCTATCAGGATTTGTCTGTGGCGCTCAAAGTTCACAACCTGTTGGATCAGGATTTTGCAGATTCACGTAATATGATTACTCCCGGCAGAATGGCTAATGCCCAGTTAAAATACTCCTTTAAATACCGTCGTCCTGAAAAACCTCTGAACCGTGTAAAAAAGCATTATTTAGTGACGACTTTAGAGACCGGGTGTTCATACAGGCCCGGTCTTTTTAAGTGATTGAAAATGATAAGTGCTTTTGATAGCCTACAAAAAATTTCCTGTTAACTTTGATGAAATTTATGATTATGAGAAGCCCTGTTTATCTGATTATTGCAATTTGCATTTTGTTAATAGGTTGTGCTACAGGAGGCAAGCAAGATTCCGGCCGCACCCTCAACATTATCCACGCTGGTAGTCTCACCCTACCCGTGCATGAGCTTGCCGAAGCTTTTAGGCACGAGTATCCTGATGTCAAAATCCTCACCGAAGCCTGGGGTAGCAAAGCAGGTGCTCGTCGTGTTATTGATATTAATACACCGGCCGATGTATTTATGTCAGCCGATTATATGGTTATTGAAAACATGCTTATTCCTGAACATGCTCCCTGGTATCTCCCATTTGCTACCAATGAACTGGCGATCGTTTACACACCTCGTTCGCGCTTTGCTTCAGAAATCAATGTAGATAATTGGATGGAGATTCTCATGCGTTCTGACGTGAAATACGGGCGCAGTAATCCCGACATGGATCCCTGTGGAGTGCGCAGCGTGTTTACGATCAAGCTGACAGAGAAAAAATATGGGCAGCAGGGTTTTGCAAAACAAATGCTTGAAAAAGATACCGACAATATCCGCCCCAAAGAAACAGATTTGATTGCCCTGCTGGAAAGCAATCATATTGACTATATATTTCTTTATAAAAGTGTAGCCGTACAGCATGGTCTTGAATATTTGGAGTTGCCTGACAGCCTTTCACTGGGCAGTTTTGCTCTCACTGACTGGTACAAAAACGTAAGTATACAGACCATGGGTACTAAACCCGGAGAAACTATTACTGAGTATGGTGAGGCTATGGTTTATGGAATAACCATACCCTATAAGACCCAAAACCCTGAGCTGGCTGAGCGTTTCGTGAAGTTTGTGACAAACTCTGAAAAAGGACAACAAATTCTTCAGGACCTAGGCCAAGAGCCGGTGAGGGGATTTGCGAATCCTTACGAAGCAGATATTCCTGAAACACTTCTTCCATAACAACACAAATAACAGGGTGTTCGGGTTATTACCTGCGTTTTTGACCGTTTGTACTGTCTAAGTTTTATGAACTTTAATCAGAAAGTAAGGCAAGGCCAGGATCCATAACTGATCCAAAGCAACATTCCTTTAAATCCCAATTGCTCAATAGGAATAAGATGAACAAATGATTTTGCCGGGTTTAATTCTCGTAAAAACTTGAATGCTTTTTACATCAGGGTACCCTGGCAGCTTCTTTGTGTATCAGCTTGAGGTATCTTTCTTTTATGGCAGCCAGTTTTCCCACAGTCAGGTTTTCCCTGTAAATCCTAACCAACTCAACGATTTCGCCCTTTTCCATAAAAGCAGCCCGGGCTGCATCAAAAAAAATGAGGGATGTGTCAAACTTGGCTTCACGAGTCAACTCTTTAAAGTCATTCCAATTGATAAAGCCGGGAATTTTGAAAAATCCACGATTTTCATTTTCCCTGTCCAGATACATGTCATTTCCAATGTCATTGAGCTGCAAGAACTTGTTTAAATAAATGAGCCCCATTTTGTTTTTGGTTCGCTTGCTGCTTTTTTTCAGCTTTACTCCAGCCTCTTCCAGCCATTGTTGTACCTTGCTGATCTCATGATAAGGGCCCATGTCGATCATCCTGATTACAGGGCAAGTGGAGCCCTCTACACTAATGACCCCTGTAACTGCATCCATTTGAGGGTTAAAGACTTCGCGCAATTTTTTCAGCGTTCGTGTCAAAAACTCCAGAGTGTACTGCTGGCGACCATCAATAATCCAGTATAAGTATTTGGGCATTTCTTTTTTGGGTTCATCCCCATAGTATCCAAAAAAAGGATTTACTGCTTCAAGAATACAATTGTCAATTTGAAGGTGTTCTTTGGCAAGGCAAGAAAGTGGCTCTTCTTTGGTTATCCATCCAAATCGTTCGATGGATCCTGATGTGGGGACTGTTTCCTGTGCTTTCATGGCTGTAATGTTAGGATTTGTAGCCTAAAAGTATAACATTAATCTTGAATATGCAAATTTTGAAGTCCCTGGTTCATGGTTTATATGTGCACAACGAAAAGGTTTTGGGGTTTGATTGTATCCTTTATGGCGTTGAACCTTGTATGAGCCTGATATTCGTTGGAGCATGCCCGCCTTTTAGTTTTTAATACACCGGACGGCATAACCTTCTGTTTTTTCACCCTCTGTTCGTTGCACTGCAGCAAAATAGGCATGCATACGCCTGGCCATTGCCAATTGCTCTGTGGTTTCCAGGGTGGTCCACCAAAAGCCCTGGTTTCCCATTTCCAGAAAACTGGCATTAACATAGCGACTTCCTCCGGGAAGTGCCGAAAACCCTGTTTCGTTTGTGGCTCCCTCATTGGGTGCGTCCCATAGCCCGTCTCCATCTTCAACGGTACCGGTGGCTTTGAGTTTTCCGCCTGCCACGCTTTCACCTCCTAAGTAGCTGGTTAATTGCGTCCAGTCATCATCTGTGGCGACCCTCCAGCCATCCGGGCATAATTGGTCCGAATTGGCAGCATACCAGTTGTACAAAGCTCCATAGTTTACGCCATAGCTTTCATCATTGTCATACCAGGCATACCCTGCTGTTTTAAGATTTACCCATTCATTACCTTCGTAAGCATGGGTTATGGAGGTGCCATCATTGAATGTGGTTGTTCTCAGATTTTCGGCCATCCATTGTTGTTGTCCAATGATTACTGTACTATATTCGTTGCCATCTATATCGCTAATATTTTCTCCATATTCGATGTCTCCGTTCCCATTTCCGGTTCCATTATCTCCGTTGCCATTATCTGATTCTCCCAGGGTTTCAAAAGTTTGAGTGATGCTGTATGCTGTATCATATTTATTGATCCCGTAAGCTCTCAAATAATAAGGGGTTCCTGGCTCAAGACCAACGATGTTAATTCTTGTGTTGTATTCTTCATCTAAATTAAAGTGTGCCCCGGTAAAAATACCATCATGGTCTTCAAGCGAGGAGTTATAGTTTTTCTTCCAAACAAGACCTGCATCAATAAATGGGATTTTGCCCGTGGAGCTGTGGTGGCCGGGCCAAAAAGCAACACCCACACTGGCCGTGGTTTCTGTTATATCATTTACCAGGTAAAGGTTAATGCTTGGAGGCATAATATCCACATCCTCATCTTCACAACTCCAGATTACGAATAGTGAAAGGCTTATGGACAATAAAGCAAAGACTGAAATTTTTTTTCGATTTTTCATAGTGGCTTTTTTTGAGGGGGGGGTAAATCAGTTTTTTATTGGGGTTAAAGGTTTATTTTTTGTTCATGTTTTCAAGGGCAAGTTTGCAAAACAGGAAATATTGTTTTGGCCTTTTGTTGTCTTGCTTTAGTTCGCATCGTTATAGATATAAATGATTGTGTTAGAACTTTTATGTTGAACAGTATCATTGTTAAGAAAGAGCTGAATTAAAAATGTTCTCCTGCACCACTTGCATGCCCAATGTGTTGCCGGTTTAGGCCTGCCAATGTGTTGTTTCTAAAATTTAGGCAACCCATAGTGGATTTCTGCGATAAAACCGACTCTCTTCTGATATGCTTTTAGGGGGGGCAGTGGGTTTTGTTCTTTTTTAATGTTTTGGTAAAATTAAGACGTTGTTGCAATTTAAACAATTTTTTTAATAATTTTCCTGCAAAGCTTTGGGATGTTTGAATTAAAAAAAGGGATGTTTTTCAAAATAGGTTTGCGAAAAATTTGACATCATATAAAAAAGTAATAAATTCATGTCAAATATGGTTAGTGTATCATTTAAACTGCAAAGACATGAAAGATTTTTTAGAGAATACAGAGCTGAAAGAGCTGGTAAAAGCTGTCGATGAAATTGCCAAAAGCGGGAAACGTTTTTCTGATATAGAAGACAAAGACGGAAACCAATATGTTGACCTGGTTCAGGAGGGTGGAGGTGTGTTGGGTATTGCCCTGGTTGGATACACCTGGATACTGGAAAGGGCAGGGTTACGCTTTTTTAGTTTGGCCGGGACTTCAGCCGGTGCCATCAATACCATGATGCTTGCCGCCCTGGGACCCCTTCATCAGGCAAAGTCCGAAAAAATACTGGAAATACTTGCCCAAAAAAACCTGTTTGATTTGGTGGATGGAGATCGGCCAGTGAGAAAGCTGGTGCAGCGGTTCATCCGTGGTGAGTCAGGTATTGGCTGGCTAATAGTTAAGAATATCTTCCGGTTTTACCGTATCCTTACCCGGCAACTGGGTCTGAATCCGGGCAATGAATTTGAAAAATGGATAACGGCTGAATTGGTTAAGATTGGTATTAAAACCATGGGAGATATTACCAGGCTCCGGCATGAATTACCCGTTGGGCTTAAGGATATTTCGGGTGGAAATGCAAATGAAATGGTGCCCCGTCTGGCCATTATTGCAGCCGACATAACTACTCATAGCAAAATAGAATTTCCCCGTATGTCAGATCTCTTTTTCAGCCAGCCGGATGATGTATCACCCGCCAGGCTCGTGCGTACTTCCATGTCTATTCCTTTCTTTTTTGAACCTGTCACCTTTGATAACATCCCCAATAGCGGTAAAATGAATGACGAGAAATGGCTACAGCATTGCCGTTACCGGGGAGAGGTGCCTCCCAGTGTATGTTTTGTAGATGGCGGGCTTTTGTCAAATTTCCCTATCAATGTATTTCACCGCAGTGATGGAAAATTACCGCGCAGACCAACTTTTGGGGTAAGGCTCAGCACCTATCGCAAAGATTACTCCAATGTTACAGGTATGAAATCCATGATGGGGGCAATGATTAGCTCCATGCGCCAGATTTATGATTATGATTTTCTCAAGCGCAATCCCGATTACTCTCAACTTATTGGTCATGTGGATGCTGATAAGGAGTTCAATTGGTTGGATTTTGAAATCAGTCGAAGTGAACAGGTGAAAATGTTTTTGCATGGGGCCCGCGAAGCAGTTGCTTTTTTGAACGCCTTTGACTGGGAAAAATACAAAAAGACCAGGTTGGAGCTTTCAAGGGCTGCTGCCAGGGGTGTATAATGCTATTAGTAAGGATGATTGCAGTTGTGGAGTCAGGGTTGGTTCTCTATTTTAATGCTGGCACCTAGTTGTTCTACAGGTTTTTCTTTGAAAAGCTGCTGCCAGAATGGGTTCGAATCCTCCGTAATTTGAAATTTTCGAAAGTGAAGCAATGAATGTTGGAGGGGAGATCTACTGAAGGAACTTTTGATGATACATTCATTGCGTTAAATTCATGTTTATCCTTTGTTTGAATTCTCAAAATTAATTAAGTGTTTAATTGTGTTTAGGGTTTCTGGTAAAAAACCACTACCTTTATTATAGAAAAAGAGCGTAGTTCATTTTTGTTGAACCCAGAACACCTATATGATAGATAATAGTGATTTTGTTTCATTTATTGAAACCTATAAAAGAAAACTTACCGAACTTTTTACCCAGCGAAATAATGAAGGTCATATGGCAGCACAGAGGGGATTGCCACCATACGTTTTAAGGCAAATTCATGAATGCAGTCCATTATCAACCTTCATTCCGGAAGAATACGGCGGACGGGGTGCCAAAACCTACGAAACACTGTCTATGCTGGAAGTAAGCTCGTACCAGTCATTGCCGTTATCATTGATGATGGGAATTAACGGTGCATTGTTTCTTCAGCCTTTGGCTAATTATGCCATTGAGGATGTAAAGAAAAAGATTTTCAGGGATTTTCTTGTTGAAAAGAATATGGGTGGTTTAATGATTACCGAACCCGATTTTGGAAGCGAAGCATTAAAAATGCAAACCGGATTTTCAAAATCAGGAGATCAATATAGTGTTTCTGGTTTAAAACATTGGGCTGGTCTTACAGGATGGGCTGACTACTGGCTAATTGCAGCCCGGGAAAAAGTTGGAAATGGAAATTTGGGCAAAGATATCGGGTTTTTTATTCATGATACCAGTAATGGTGGGATAGATGTAGTGGAGGTTTTTCAGAATCTTGGACTTTATATGCTACCTTACGGTCGTAACCGCATTGAAATAGAGGTCCCCGAGACCCATCGCCTGCAACCAAAAACTACCGGTGTTACCATGATGCTGGATTTATTACACAGGAGTCGACTGCAGTTTCCCGGCATGGCAACCGGTTTTTTAAGACGTATGCTCGATGAAGCAGTTAGTCATTGTAAAACACGTTTTGTTGGTGGTTCGAGCCTGTTTAATTATGACCAGGTGAAAGAGAGGCTGGCTCATCTGCAGTCCTATTTTACAGTGAGTTCTGCCATGAGTTATTTCACCAGCTCCAATATTCCCATGGAGAAAGATACATCACGTTCGGATTTGACTGCCAACTCAATAAAGTCGGTTGTAACTGATTATATGCAATCGGCAGCACAGAGTCTTTTGCAGCTTGTGGGTGCCAAAGGATATAAACTGGACCATATTGCAGGAAGATCCATTACTGATAGCCGCCCTTTCCAGATTTTCGAAGGATCCAATGACATTCTTTATCAACAGATTTCCGAGTCTGTCTTAAAATTGATGCGCAAATCATCTGCCACTAATCTTTACGAATTTCTAAAAGGTTACCCCCATACCGATAAAGCTGCCGGGTATTTCAAAGATGTTTTGAACTTTAGTGTTGATTACAAGATGGCCCAGCGAAAAATGGTGGAAATGGGGCAGGCTCTGGGTCGACTGGTTTCCATGAACATGACCATCGAGCTGGGGGCCAAAGGTTTCAACCAGGAGATGGTTTCCAATAGCCTGGTCGTGCTTCAGAAAGAGATCAGAACTATTCTCAGCTCTTACAGTTTTGATAAGAATGCCGATATACTGCATGATTGTGAAGAAAACAGCAGCTGGCTTTCCATCTTACCTTTACCGGCAAAGTGATTGTTCATTCGTTAAAAGTCGCTTTATCGCATATTGCAGTATGTTTGCTCAACTGCTCAATGACCATATTTTTTTTGAGATAACATCCTTTTTAGGTGATGGAATTACCCATCCAGAGGTTTGCCTGGATTAAATCTGCTACAGCTTTTTTCTTTCGCACTCACGTGTTTTTCCGTGTATTCATTTACTGGTGTATAATGATATCAGTAGGTGGGGTTATAGCTGTGTAATCCGGTGTAGATTCCAATTCTTATTGCTGTCATCCAGTTGTTTTGGCGGGCTATTCTTCGCAGAGCTGCAGTCTGAATAAGTTGGAAATCTCCGGAATTTATTATTTTCGTAATCTGAAAAACAAAAAGCGACAAGTATGAGTAAAAAACGTATAGTGGTGTTAACCGGTGCCGGAGTAAGCGCTGAAAGTGGTATCAGCACCTTTCGCGATAGTGGAGGCTTGTGGGAGAAGTATGACATATCGGAGGTGGCCACCCCAGAGGCATGGGAAAGGAACCAGGATCTTGTAACAGAGTTTTACAATCAGCGTAGAAAGCAGCTCTATGAGGTGGAACCCAATGCAGCTCATTACGCACTGGTAAAACTTGAAGAAAAGTACGATGTGCAAATCATCACCCAAAATGTGGATGATTTGCATGAAAGAGCTGGTTCAAAAAATGTAATGCATTTACATGGAGAACTTAAAAAAGTGAGAAGTTCGGTGGATGAAGATTTGGTATATGAGCTGGATGGCTGGGAAGTGAAGAAAGGAGATACTTGTGAAAAAGGCTCCCAGTTGCGACCCCATGTCGTCTGGTTTGGTGAGCCCGTTCCTATGATTCCTCCTGCAGCGGAGTTGTGTTCTACCGCTGATATACTCCTCATCATCGGAACCTCTCTCAATGTCTACCCCGCTGCGGGGCTTGTGGGTTATAGCCCGCCGGGTTGCCCGGTTTACCTGATAGACCCGGCCGAGGTGAATGTTTCGCATATTCCCGGGGTGAAAATCATTCGCGAAAAGGCAGGAAAAGGTACTGCCCAGCTGGTAGATAAGCTGCTTGATCATTCATAAGCACTTGCCGCGATTGCTCATCGAATAAAAACATGTCAACAGGTCCGGTAGCCAATGGTCGCCGGTGCTGTTTATTGGAAGGATGGTAACTGAATTTACTACTCAATGGTGTGCCTTACCCCTTTATTATTGGAAGCTAATGGCAAACGGCTTTTAGTTTAGTGTACCCGTGACATGTATCCCTGAAAGTTTCTTTTTTTTAATAAAGGACTAAACGAAGTAATAGCCGGGGCATACAACTGGCTTTTCATTTGCCCAAAAACCAACAAACATTACAACTTACAAAACCACAATGCAGAACAAAAAATTATCTATGGATGAGTTAGGGCGGATGAGCCCCGGTCAGTTTCGTGAAAAAGAGAAATTTCCCCTGGTAATAGTGCTTGATAATATTCGCAGCATGATGAATGTGGGCTCTGTTTTCCGAACAGCCGATGCCTTTCGCATCGAAAAAATTCTTTTGTGTGGGATTACCGCACGTCCGCCTCATAAAGAGATTCATAAAACCGCCCTGGGGGCCACTGAATCGGTAGCCTGGGAGTATTTTGAAGATAGCACAGATGCAGTAAGGCAGTTACACGAAAACGATTACCAGGTGCTGGCCCTGGAACAAACGACCCAAAGTCAGTCACTGGATATCTTTCAGCCAGAGCAGGGGAGCAAATACGCACTGGTTTTTGGCAATGAAGTAAAAGGGGTACAGGATGATGTTTTACCCCTCTGCCATGGGAGCATTGAAATACCGCAATTTGGCACCAAGCATTCCTTTAACATATCCGTTACTGCGGGGATTACCCTGTGGGATTTTTTTACCAAGATGCAGAAATTCCACAAGGTTTTGGATCGCTGACGGGTATCTTCAATGTTTTACCAGTGATTTGACTTTCTGGGGGAAATTATTTCCGTACTTTTGCCACCAAAAACAACAGCCATGCGCATCGATATCCTGACAATTTTTCCTGAAATGTTTGACGGGCCTTTTTCTCATTCCATCATAAAGCGGGCAAAGGAGAAAGACCTGGTGGAAATTCATCTGCATAATATTCGCGATTATTCTACCGACAAACACCGCAGGGTTGATAATTACCCCTTTGGCGGGGGAGCTGGTATGGTGATGATGATTGACCCCATTCTGCGATGCATTGAAGAGCTGAAAAAGAAAAATGAATATGACGAGGTGATATTTTTAACCCCGGATGGGAAGCGGTTTGAGCAAACAGCAGCCAATAAACTATCCACCATGAAGAACATTATTTTGTTGTGTGGACACTACAAAGGGATTGATGAGCGCTTGCGTGAGCAGGTTATCACCCGCGAAATAAGCATTGGCGACTATGTGTTGTCGGGGGGTGAGTTGGCCGCCGCTGTGGTAACGGATAGTATTGTGCGCTTGCTTCCGGGGGTGTTGGGCGATGAAACTTCTGCTTTATCCGACAGCTTCCAGGATGGTTTGCTTTCTCCCCCGGTTTATACCCGCCCGGCAGATTACAAAGGCTGGAAGGTTCCTGATATTTTGCTTTCGGGGCATGATCGGAAAATTGCAGAGTGGCGCCATGAGAAAGCCGTTGAACGTACCCAGAAAAGAAGGCCCGACCTGCTCAAATAGTATCAGCAAACCGGGCCTTGTTTAAGGGTTCGGAAACCTAAAACCTGTATCCTACGGTTAGTTTTAATACGCGGTTGTATGCTTTAAAGTCCCCATCTTCGTCCAGCGACGTAACTCCGAGGTCATATCCCAGGCTGGCGCTCAGCCCGACAGGCAGATTTACCCCTGCACCCAGTACAAGTGCCAGATCCAAATCTCGCATCCCTTCTGTGGAAGACTCCGATTCACCGTTCGCCTTCACCGTATTGTCCAAAAGTATGGATGCCTGGGGGCCTGCATAAAAATGAACAAAAGGTATGGGTCCAAATTTGGCCACTACCGGAATGTCAATATAACTGGAGATGTTTTCACCTTCAAAAGTCATTCCGGCAAACTCTTCTGTAACCTGATATCCCTTTTGAGAGTAATACACGCCGCCTTCAACAGCAGCAATGCCAAGTAAGGATAATTCCAGGAACCCGCCCACGTGAAAACCGGTTCGCATGTCGGTGTCTCCCATGTCATCTCCACCTACATTGGCAAAATTCACCCCCCCCTTCACTCCATAATTAATCTGGCCATGGGCAGGCTGCAGTGATACTACTGCTAGAAGTAGTGTAAACGCTGTGGTCAATTGCAATAACTTTTTCATACCTGATGTTTTTTGTGAATAACTGTAAATTAAAACCAAAACTAGTGAAAATAAAACAAATGTCAAAGGAATAAATTAATAGGGTCAAAGAATTAATCCGTGCCGATACCCTGGCAGTAATGATTTAAATGTTGTCAAAAGTGGCTTGGATCTTTGGGGATAGTTTGGGTATTACTTTTTTAAGTTATTTTTGCCTTCGCAAAATTCATAGATGTGGCATATAGGTCGGCATGCTGATAAAAAGTCCTGGATAAGACATTTTGCTGAGGGGCCGCTCAATCCAAGGAAATCTGCAAAGCAGTGAAAATAAATGGCTGGATTTTTTTTATTTCAATAATTTCTCTATCTTTGCACTCCCTTTTACGAAGCATAATTAACATAATCATTTCATATTGAATACGTCCGGCATTGGGCGGATTACTTTAAACGATTAAAATACAGAGTCATGAACCAGACGGAAATAATGAATTTTGTGCAGGATACTTTGACCGAAAAGAAAGAATTCCCTGCATTTAAGGCCGGAGACACCATAACTGTTCACTATAAAATCAAGGAAGGTAACAAGGAAAGGCTTCAGCCATTTCGTGGTGTGGTGATACAAAGGCGTGGAAGTGGTTCCACAGAAACTTTCACCGTTAGGAAAATTTCCAGCAACATAGGCGTAGAAAGAATTTTTCCCATTACTTCGCCCTTTATCGAGAAAATTGAGCTCAACCGCCGTGGTGTAGTTCGCAGGGCCCGTATTTTCTACCTGAAAGCATTGCGTGGTAAGAAAGCCCGAATCAAAGAGAAGAAATACTAAATATTTTTTCCGGATAAAAACTTTTATGTATGCTATGTTTATACCGTGCAACATACAAGATAAAAAAGCAGCTATCCCT
>SLQX01000048.1 GCA_007131245.1 Bacteroidales bacterium | reverse complement strand
AGATACCATCTTCTGTAATAATCTGAACAATGTAGACACCATTGTCCAATCCGGAAGTATCCACTTTATATGGAGTGCTGTTCACCTGGTCAGTAAACACAACCCGTCCGCTGACATCCAAAATCCGAACCTGTTCTACTACTGAAGCAGTGCTAATATGCAGTACTTCTCTGGCAGGGTTAGGATATATGCGGAAATTTTCCGCAGAAATGTTATCAACGTTCACCTCCAGGATCGTATAGTCCGTATCTCCTGACACATCACCATCCTGGCCAACGGTAAATTCCAAATTCATATCATCAGGCAGCAACCAATCACCATCTTCTGAACCATCATCTTCAGTGATACCCCACTGGTATGTACCGGGTTCAACGTCCAGCGTTATACTCCAAACATGGTCAGGATCTTCAACCAAATCAATGTCTGCCCACTGGGGCTCTGTCATTTCTCCTTTGATACGAAGGGCCTGGAAAGATTCTGTCTGGTCGGTTACCGTAAAAGTTACAGGGTATACGGGGTCGGGATCTTCCACTTCGATGGTAAACGCTGTGGAAACAATTTCAGAGGTACCTGAAGCATATACAGACTGTACGCCCGCAGTATAGGTTCCACTGGAAAGTTCGGTAAACAGGTATTGCTGGTCTGATATTTCGGAAGCAACTTCCTGCTCATTCAAAAACACATTAAATTTCACATCAGCCGAATTATCACGGCCTGCATCTGCAGTATATTCAGGTTGACCGGCATAATAGCTCTGAACAGGACCACCAATATTTGGGGCGGGGCCGCTGGCCTGGTTTTGTGCAATGGTTGAACCACGAGAACGAGCCGGGCCATAGTCATACCCATAACCACGCAACAGGTAGTTAACCTCAAATTCCCACTCAGCAATATCGGTGAAAAGCGAAGCATCATCAGTGATATCAAAAACACCAAACTGGGTGCCGGGAACAAACGCCCATTCATCATCCTGGCCGTCATCAACGGCCAATGCAAGGAAACCATCGGCACTCAGACCAATAAAAAATCCTTCCGCCTCAACAGGCTGGCTCAGTTCGTAGATATTCCATTCTCCATGTTGGTTAGCTACGGCAGAATTTTCATACAGTACATTATTGCGATCGGGGGTGCCGTCATCATTCAACCCGAGAATCCACAGTTTCACCGTAGGGTAAGGGCCTGCTTCGTCGGTGAGGAACCAGCTGACCTCGTGAATTTCAGCGTTGCGATGATGCACACTGCCCATCACACTGTTCAAATCACCATCGAAACCTAACTGGGCATCCACAACCCCATTATCATACCGGAACTCTTCCAGCTCGCCAAGGGTCCATGAGAACAGGGCGTTGCCTTCATCCTGGCCATCCACATCTACCGTAAGACCACCGGGAACAAGAATAATGATATCAAGGGTAATTACCCCCAGATCAGTATCGTCTTCTATCAAAATATTTTCTTCTGTATACACTTGATGGCCTTCAGCAACGACGGTTACATCATAGCTTCCTTCATATACATCTGCCAGGGTAAATGCACCATCGGCATCTGTATGAGCAACATACTCATCATAACCCTGGAGGGTTACTGTTGCATCTTCCAGCACTTCACCACCATTGCTTTCTACAATGCCTGTAACGGTAAAATGCTCAATGGGGGTAAGCACTGCATCGGTCACGGTGGTTTCATCTTCTTCTATTACTACTCCTTCGGCCACATAGCTGTCATAACCAAACTTGCTGAACTCCACATTGTAAACATCGGGAAGCAAAGCAGGGAATTCATAGGCACCATCAGCATCTGTGGTGGCTGTTATGGAAGAACCCAAAATGGAAACCTGGACATCCTCCAAGCCATCAGTTCCATCGGTAACCGTTCCTTCCAAAGCTCCCAATCCATCCGTATTGAAGAACAAGGTAGTGTTGGGAACATAGTCGCGGGTGGTTCCGCTTGCCGGAGGATTCAACGGGTTGTACTCTTCAGAGTCGGACATGGCTGTCAGCTGACGGGCTGGCTTGTCGGGTGTTTCGGTGTGGTAAAAACGATCACCACTTCCACCGTCATAATCATACATGGTTTTGTTGGTCATCAGAACCAGGTTTCCACCTGTATAAATGAATGGTTCGTCGAAGGGGATAAAGGTGGATGCATCACCCGATGGAACATCAATGCCTCCTTCAAAAACCAATGTGAAGATTTCATCATCCACAAAACCCTCTTCCAGGTCTTCTTTGTCTGTGATACCTGCATAGATGCGTACCTGCTGATCCTGCAAGTCATTGGCAAAATCACTGTAATAAGTTACACCCGTTATCACACCCCCCGAAAGTTGGAGTTCCTCGGGGTAATAGATGGTCTGGGCCAGACTGTTTTGATACCAAAAGTCGAAGGGGGAACGGAAACCGGGAATGACAGGGTCATCTCCAACAGTAACTGCGAATATCCCTTCGGGTTGAACATTAAGGGAAAGCACGGGAGTGGCATTGTTATCGGGGTTGCCATCCACCGCCAAATCAACATAACCATAAATCTCCATGGGCCCTTGCTGTGTGGGCGTCCAGCTCAACTGGATGTCTGCTGATTCATCTGCATCTACGTCTGCTCCGTCGGCTGTTGCCAGTACATTGTCGTTTTCATCTCTGAGCTCAACCGTGTAATCGGTGCCTACCTGGCTTTCTGAACCCATATTCTGAACGGTAACAGTATAGATGGTTTCCTCACCCACAGTGGGTGTAGGGTTGCCGGTTATGCTTTGTCCGGCCAGGTCATCATCAGCAGGGATAAAGCATGACACATCGGCCTGCCAACCGGGGCGGGTTACACTGCCATCGGAAAAAAACCGGAAAGTGATGGCCCCGGTGGGATGGGTGGAGATCAGGTCTACCAGCTCATCAGGTACGCTCGTGCCCGAAAACTGACCTACCAGGTTCTCCTCTTCCACCTGGTCGCTATTGTATACAAACAAGAAATCATAATTGTCCTCGGTATTGTATTCAACAAACTGAAACCTCATTTTGGCATTTTCGTCTTCGGGGAAGAAAGTAAGGACGTGTTCCTCATTGTTACTATAATCTTCATCGGGACCACCTGAATCAAAAAATGTTCCCTCACAGGTTGTCACTTCACCCGAATGCATAAAAATTGCCCCTTCTGCGGCCAGCAGCGCTTCGTTGGAAACAGCCACACCCCCTTCGCCGATGGTACTTACAGGAATTACCGTATAAGAATAGAAACCAATACCGGGAAGCTCATCATCCAAAAATTCCGTTTCCGATGCATCCACGGTAAATTCAGCCTCATCAGGGTTGCGAATAATTGTATATGCTATGAGCGATGCAGGGTCATAATATCCTCCGGAGAGTCCTTCGGTGGGTGCATCCCAGCTGAGATGTCCGTCATTATCCTGGGCTGCAAGAAGAAGGTTGTCCACTGCTGCAGGTACATCTTCTCCCACCCATGTGGAGGCACTGGCAGCCAGTCCTTCTCCAAAGCTATTTTCAGCCTGAACCGTATAGGCATAATTTCCGGCCTCTGTAATATCATCATCAGTGTAAGTGGCAGCATCACCAATAACCGGGTTTTCAAGCGTGTAAATCAACTCACCATTGCGATACACATATACATCATCCAACTCGGTGAGGATGTCACCCGCCACATCCTCTTCAGGATTGGTCCAGGAAAGCTCTGCCGTTAGTTCACCCTCGGCACCCGGTGTTACGGTCAAATCAGCAACAGCAGCGGGAGATTCGGGATCGGCCTGGTTGTAAAACAACCAAACAATGGCATTGTGAAACATCTTATATCCATCACCAGTGATCCCGGGAAGGGTAACCCCCGATCCTGCTGACATGGTGGGACAGGCATTGAAAGCAACGATATTATCGTATACAGCCACCAGGGGATCTGCCTCTGCATTGCCCCAGGAAGCCAAAAGTAATGCATCATCGCGCACTGTAACATCCTGTACAAAATAATCGGTGGATAGTGTGTTTACACCAGCCATTATGGGATGTGAAGGCTCAGCCACATCGCCCAGGTTGAAAGTGTTGGAAGGCCGGTCAAGGGTTGACATATGAAAAGGAGACAAATTGTTGTCAATATAATTGCCGGATAAAAGCCCCCAATCGTCGTACCCGTTTACAAACTGGCTCTCCACCAAAAACCCTCCGGCCTCTATGAAATCGCCCAGCACATTACTCCAGGCCTCTCCTGTAGTTCCTGTTTCGGCATCCCACATACTCACATTGTAAGTCCAAACCACATCATAGTCCAGCAAACCGTCAACGGTTAAACTTCCCAGATCGGAAGTTACTGTATAGCTTACACCATCATACTCATTGAGCAAAGGCAGTGCATGCTCTGTAAAATCATCTGCATTGGGGGAGGCTACCAACACCGATATGTTGTCGCCCTTTTGCACCTGCAGACCACCTGCTTTGCTTGCACCATAGTCGTACAATGGCGCAGCCTCAATGTTTTTGGCAATACCCTTTGTCCCAACCATTTTCTTTTTTTGCAATTCACGCTGTTGTTCTTTCTCCATCTTTGCCTGGTCTTGGGGTTCAAGCATATGAGTCTGCCCAAAAACCAGCAATGAAGAAACAATCATTGCCATCATTAATGTAACTCTCTTCATAATTAAATTTTAGATTAAAAAATAGATTTTGATTTTCCGAAATTTAACTTTTGCCGATTTAGAAGGTTGATTGTTTGACCAAAACCCAAAAAACCCATGCAAACACCAAATTTCGGACGAGACAAACCAACAAAAAAGAAACATTAAAAACAAACACACTCGACATACATGTAATTGACCTAAAATCTTAATAGATACTGGAAGTCATTTTATCTGTAATATTTACGAATCAACATATTTTAAACCATTGTATCACAAGAATAAATTAACTACTTTTATGGATTGTTAACCTTCACTGAAGGGGTTAAGACAAAATCAGCCCCCTTTAAGAAAAATTAAAATGCTCCCTAAAACGCCAAACAAACAGCCCCCTGATTTGGTTATCTATGGAAAAGAACGAACAATCACTGAATATTGCTAATTTTGCAACCAAACCATAGCCGCTTCCAAACCTACTCCTATGGAAAATTTTTCGCACATAAGCAATGCTGACCCTGCAAGCATTGAGCAACTCTATAAAAGTTACCTTGACGACCCCGACTCCGTCAGCCAGGACTGGCAAGGCTTTTTCAGGGGGTTCGACTTTGCCCTGAAGCAATATCCCGACTCATCCTCAGGCTCCGAACAAGAAACCAAAGTTTTTCGCCAGGAATTCAATGTTATCGACCTTATCAAAGGATATCGCGAAAGAGGGCACTTGTTCACCCAAACCAACCCTGTACGTACCCGCAGGAAATATTCTCCCACTCTGGATCATGGCAACTACGGCCTCAGCGATAAAGACCTGGACCACACCTTCCAGGCGGGTAATGAAATTGGGATTGGCAAGGCCAGTCTGCGCAAAATCATTGACCACCTGCAAACCACCTACTGCCAGAGTGTGGGGGTTGAATACATGTATATCCGCAACACCGAAATCGTCAGCTGGCTCAAGGAAAGGATGGAGTCAACGCGTAATATGCCTGACTTTGATCCGGATGCACGGATGCAGATATTGAAAAAACTAACGGAAGCGGTGGGTTTTGAGCATTTTATCCGCAAACGTTTTCCCGGCCAAAAAGGCTTCTCCCTGGAAGGGTGCGAAACTCTTATCCCCGCGCTTGACTCCATCATTGAGCTGGGTGCCGAACGCAATGTGAAGGAGTATGTCATTGGGATGGCCCACCGCGGAAGATTGAATGTGCTGGCCAACATTCTCAAAAAGCCCTACCGGAAAATTTTCAGTGAGTTTGAAGGAATGGCTTATGATGAAGAGGGTTTGCTGGGAGATGTGAAATATCATATGGGCTGCACCCTCGAGGCACAAACTTCTTCAAAAGAAACCATCAACCTGAGCATCGCTCCCAACCCCAGCCACCTGGAAGCTGTAAACCCCATCGTAGAAGGGATCGCCAGGGCAAAAGCCGATCACAAGTTCATGAGCGACTACCAGAAGGTGGTTCCTGTGCTCATCCACGGTGATGCCTCCATTGCCGGACAGGGGATTGTGTATGAGGTATTGCAAATGTCGCAGCTACCAGCCTACAAAACCGGCGGCACCATTCACCTGATCATCAACAACCAGCTGGGTTTTACCACCAACTACCTGGACGGACGAAGCAGCACCTACTGCACCGATGTGGCCAAAACCATCCAGTCTCCCATTTTTCATGTGAACGGTGATGACGTGGAAGCGGTGGTTTACACCATAAGGCTGGCCATTGAGTTCAGACAACAGTTTCAACGCGATGTGTTTATCGACCTGCTCTCCTATCGCAAGTACGGGCACAACGAAGGGGATGAACCCCGCTTTACGCAGCCCATCCTTTATAAAGCCATCGAAAAACACCCTGACCCGGCCACCCTTTATATCGATAAGCTGGTTAAGGAAGGCTTTATCTCCAAAGAAGATGCCGGCAAAATCCGGGAATCTTTCTGGCAGACATTGGAAAATGAACTTCAGGAGGCCCAAAAAATTGAAAAAGGACATGTGGATCCCTTTTTGGAAAACACCTGGAAAGACTTCCTCAAACCCGACGAAGTGACCATCTACAACGGAGCCGATACACGGGTTGACAAAAACAAACTGCAATGGCTGGGAGAAAAAATATCCACCCTCCCCGAAAACAAGTCCTTCTACCGCAAGACCCAGCGCCTGATGAAACAGCGCCGCAAGATGGCAGAAGAGGGTGAAAACCTGGACTGGGCCATGGGTGAACTACTGGCCTACGCCAGCCTGCTCGACGAGGGCATTCCCATCCGCTTTTCTGGCCAGGATGTGGAAAGGGGAACCTTCTCACATCGACATGCAGTTTTGATTACCGAAGATACGGCAGCGGGATATGTTCCACTAAACAACATCTCGGATACACAGGCCCGTTTCGAAATTTACAACTCCCTGCTGTCGGAGTACGGTGTGCTGGGCTTTGAATATGGCTATGCCATGGCCAGTCCCCGCAGCCTGGTGATTTGGGAAGCACAGTTTGGGGACTTTGTCAACGGGGCACAAATTGTGCTGGATCAGTTCCTGGTGAGTGCCGAAGAGAAATGGCGTGTTATGAACGGACTGGTGATGCTGCTGCCCCACGGATTTGAAGGACAGGGAGCCGAACATTCCAGCGCACGCATGGAGCGGTTCCTGGCCAGCTGTGCCGAAAACAACATTCAGGTGGCCAACTGTACAACCCCGGCAAACTTTTTCCACCTGCTGCGGCGACAGATGAAACGCAACTTCAGAAAACCCCTGGTCGTATTCACACCCAAAAGCCTGCTGCGACACCCCCAATGCACATCAACCCTTGACCAGCTCTCGGACAGAAACTTTCAAATGACCCTGGATGACCCTGCCGCCCAGCCTGAAAAGGTGGAACGCGTCATTTTGTGTAGCGGCAAAATATATTACGAACTGCTTGACTATCAGAAAAAAAATAAACTCAACCGCACAGCCATTATAAGGCTGGAGCAAATCTACCCCACGCCCCACGACGATCTGGAAGTCATCCGGGAAAAATACAATAAAGCCACCCGCTGGTTGTGGGTACAGGAAGAGCCCAAAAACATGGGGGCGTGGTTTTTCATCCGGGAGGAACTGTCTTACATGGACCTGGGAGTTATCGCAAGGCCACCCAGCGGAAGTCCCGCCAGTGGCTCCAGCAAGTTTCACACCATCCAGCAAAACAAGATCATTGAAAAGGCTTTTGAAGACTGTAACTGTGAAAACGTTTGCCGGGAATGCAAGCAATTATGCATCAGCCATCTTAACCACTTTAATGTGGAGCAAAATGTTTAAATATCATGTCTTCCAGGGCCAATCCCGGAATAGACAATGATATTGATGAATCAAACAGAAGAAAGTATTTTCGCAACCATTGTATACCATCGGTCAACTTGGTTGACCCCTAAAGAAGAACAAACAACAAAAATCAAACAATCCAATGATTGATATAAAAGTTCCCGAAGCAGGAGAATCCATTACAGAAGTTGAACTGGCCCAATGGCTGGTGGAAGACGGTGCCTGGGTAGAAAAGGACCAGGAAATCGCTGAAATAGACTCGGACAAAGCCACCCTGACCATTAATGCGGACCAGGCAGGCAAGATAAAAATAAGTATAGAGGATGGCAGTACCGTTGAGCCGGGCCAGGTGATAGGACAGATAGACCCCTCGGCTGAAAAACCCAAAGATAGCGGGCAGCCAAAACCGGATCCTGAACCCTCTGCCAAAGAGGAAGCCCCCAAGGAAAAAGCCCAACCTGCCCAGGAAGAATCCGGGTCTGATGAGCCACACAAAAAGGAGCCTTCCGGTGAGCCTGAATCCACCGGCGCAGGCGCGTTTACGGTGAGCCCACAGGCGCAAAAGCTCCTTGATGAGCAAAACATCTCCATCGAAGAGATTACGCAAAACCCTGACAGCAAAAGAGTTACAAAGCGGGACGTGTTGGTAGCCATATCACAAAAGGCCGGCCAGAGCGACCAACCTCCTGCCGCTGATGCCCAGCCAGCTCCTTCTTCATGGAGCGGTAGCCGGGAAGAACAAAAAATAAAAATGACCACCCTGCGCAAAAAGGTGGCCCAGCGGCTGGTGTCGGTGAAAAACGATACGGCCATGCTGACCACCTTTAACGAGGTGGACATGTCGGCCCTCATCCAGCTGCGCAATAAATACAAAACCCCGTTCCTGGAAAAATTTGGTGTCAAGCCCGGCTTTATGTCGTTTTTTGCCAAAGCGGTTACCCAAAGCATCCCTCACTTCCCCCATGTGAATGCCCGTATTGATGAGGGACATATCATTCAACCTGAATACGCTGATATCGGCATCGCGGTAAGTACCCCCAAAGGGCTGATGGTGCCGGTAATCAGAAATGCGGAAAGCAAAAGCCTGGCGGAACTGGAACAGGCCATTGGCGAACTGGCCAAAAAAGCACGGGACAACAAAATCAGCATCGAAGAGCTTACCGGCGGCACCTTTAGCATCACCAACGGCGGGGTGTTTGGCTCCATGCTCTCCACTCCCATCATCAATCCGCCCCAGAGCGCCATCCTGGGGATGCACAATATCGTGGAGCGACCGGTAGCCGTTGACGGCAAAGTGGAAATCAAACCCATCATGTATGTGGCCCTCTCCTATGACCACCGTATTATCGATGGAAAGGAGTCGGTGGGATTCCTGGTGAAGGTGAAGGAGTTCCTGGAAAATCCCACTTCCATGCTTTTCCCCGGAAAGAGCCCCGAAGAAACGCTTCTGGGACTGTAAGCGTGTAATACCCAGCAACAAGCTATCGGGTTTTACCCGGTAACCATGTCAAACAGGAAAACCTCTTGAACAAATGACACTTATTAAATCAATCAGGGGCTATACCCCAAAGTTTGGAGACGATTGCTACCTGGCTGAAAATGCAACCATTATTGGCGATGTAGTGATGGGCAAGCAATGCAGCGTATGGTTCAATGCTGTAGTGAGAGGCGATGTCAACTACATCAGGATTGGCGATCAGGTAAATATCCAGGATGGTGCCATCATTCATGGTACCTTTGAAACGGCACCCACCCAAATCGGGAACAAGGTTTCCATCGCCCACAACGCCATTGTGCACGGATGCACCATTCAGGACAATGTGCTGGTGGGCATGAATGCTATCATCATGGATAATGCTGTTATAGGCAGCAATTCGGTGATTGCAGCAGGCTCAGTGGTGCTGGAGAATACGGTGGTGGAGTCGGGCAGTGTATATGCCGGTGTGCCGGCCAAAAAGATCAAATCCATCAACCAGGAGCATGCCAGCCACCTGCTGGACAGAATCTCCAACAACTACATCAAATACGCAGGGTGGTATAAATCGGAAGAGAAAAAGGAGGAGTAACCACCTGCCGGAACTATCTTTTGCAAGTGTTTACGCCCAGCAGTTGGTACAGGGGGCAAAAATTCACCAGGCTGGTAACGACCAGGACAATGCCAATCACCCCCAGCACAATGGCTGTTGTTCCGGTTATCACGTTGGTGTAACTGAGTATTCCAATGGCAAGGGCCACCAGTACCCGGATAATCTTGTCCAGGTCGCCCATATTTGTTTTTTGCGTCAATTTCATTTATCTGTTTTTTTTGTTTACAATACCTTTAACGGAGTCAGGGTGGATTTGTTTCTTCCCTTTCATAAAAAAAGAACGACAAAATCAGGATAAATGCAACCCATAGATTTTCAATCCCGCTGAGGCATCAATCATAATTTTTGTATTTTTACCATTTGAATATGCCGGATAAATCGCCAATAACCCGGCCCGAAGGGTTTGTTTTACCAATGCTTATTCTCGTTGGTAATAAGTCTTTGAGGCCTGATAAAAAGCACTCCCGGCAGGACAAAACAGATAACCGTTATGTCATTCTCAAAACACAATGACAGCTGAAATATACATAACGGAAAAAAACACAACAGATAATTCAATCAATATTCACCATTTAAAAAGTTTGGAAAAAATGAAAACAAAAAAACTGAAAGGGACCATTGGAATTTTAACTGGCGGAGGGGACGTACCCGGCCTGAATCCAGCCATCAGGGCCGTAACCATCCGTGCCATACGTGAAGGATACAGGGTGGTTGGTATAAGACGAGGTTGGGGCGGAATGATAGACATAGTACGGGACAAAAAGCATGACAACAGCCTGAATTTTATCGAGTTAACCGAGGACATTGTAAATAAAGCGGGACGCACAGGGGGTACATTTCTGCACACTTCGCGCACCCGTCCGAGCCACGTACCTGAAAAATTTGTTCCGGATCATCTGAAAGAAAAATACAATCAAGAGATGAACGACCTCACGCCCGAGGTTTTGAAAAATATTGATTTTCTGGGCCTGGACTATCTTATACCCATCGGAGGTGACGACACCCTGAGCTATTCGGTAAGGCTTTACCAGGAGGGAGTTAAAGTTGTAGCCATTCCCAAAACCATGGACAACGATGTGCCTGGTACCGACTATTGTATCGGCTTTAGCACATGCGTGACGCGGACCATACACATGACCAACCTGCTTCGTACATCTGCCGGATCACACGAAAGGATACTGGTAATGGAGGTATTCGGACGTTATGCAGGATTTACAGCTTTGCTGCCCACCATGGCCGGAGCATCCAACCGCTGTGTTATTCCCGAATACAAATTCAACATTGAGCACCTGACCGAGCTGCTGATTGAAGACCGCCGGAATAACCCCAGCAATTACTCAGTAGTGCTGGTTTCAGAAGGAGCTGCTTTTGAGGGGGTAGACATGATGTTTACCAACATGGAAAAAGATATGTTTGGTCATGCCAAACTGGGAGGTATCGGTGATGCCGTTTCAGCCCGCATCAAAGACCTTTCTCCCAAAGTCAACAAAGGTCAGCGTGTGGAAACCATTAACCAGCATTTGGGTTATCTTGTTCGCTCAGGCGATCCTGATGCCATCGACTCAATTGTTCCCATGGCTTATGGCAACCTGGCTCTGGACCTTATACTCAAAGGTATCCATGGGAGGTTGGTCATTCTTAAAAACGGGCGTTATGACAATATCCCCATAGATATTGTTACCAGTTCCAAAAAATTTGTGGATATTGAAAAGCACTACAATACCCAAAGAATGCGCCCGGTATATGAAAGCTTTATAGACAAACCCCTGTTTTTAATTTAGGCGTATCCTAATGCCTAAGAGAAACGCATATAAAGACCTTGCATCCCAAAGTTACAGATGCAAGGTTTTTTTACTTTAAAGGGCTGGGAGACCTTTCAAAAAGTGGTTATGGCAGTTTTCCCAAATATGCTGCTATCATAATTGGCATGGTTTTGGATTACCTTGCAATGGGTT
>SLQX01000266.1 GCA_007131245.1 Bacteroidales bacterium | reverse complement strand
CTCCGAAAATTTCAATTTTTGTGAATCCAAGAGTTTTCAATAACCAAGTTATCTCACATGGAACATAATATCTTTCATTACATTCGAGTTCTTTTTCTACTCCGTTGTCATCTTCAACTTTTGTTATGTTATAATCTCTGAATGTCATCAAGTCAAAATTCTTGCTGTCGTAAGTTGCATTGCCTTCAACAACGTCCTCTGCGTGAAAATCGTTTATTGAGTGAAACAAAGGGAACAATCCATTTAATGTTGTGAATATGAATTTTGATTTTTCTTTTAACGATTGAGAAACATTTTTGAGAATTTCGTAATTCATTTCGTCAGTTTCCATTAAAGGAAAACCACCTTCACAAATCATTATTGCAACATCAAATTGATTGTCAAACGGCAGATTTCGTGCATCGTGTTTTAAAAAATCGATTTGCACACCGTTTTGTTTTCTCTTTACTCTTGCTTTTTCAAGTAACGACTCCGACAAATCAATGCCGGTCATTGAATAACCTCTCTTTGACAATTCTATGGAATGACGACCAGTCCCGCATCCTATATCAATAATTTTTAATGCTTTATTGTGATTAATTTCTTTCTCAATAAAATCACATTCGCCTATTGTTCCTTGTGCAAAACATTCATTGTCGTATTTTTCACCGTAGTTTTCGAATAATGTTTCGTACCATTGTTTTTTATTCATTTCTTTCACCTTTTATGTTATTCAATCTATTGCTGGTTGTCTTTCCTTGCACTCTGACTAACATCAAATTATATTTTTGATATTCTAACTGTTAGCAAATCTAATTCTTCTTTATGAATATCAAATCTAGTCGGATAAGAGTAATTTAATAGAATATTTATGTATCCACCTATAAACCGAAGTATAGCTAACATCATACTCCTTACAAACCTGAGAAACTGTAGTAAGAATTTTTTGGATTTCACGAATCTTCTTTCGCTGAAAGTCTTCGCTGAAATATCGATTAGTTCGTAATCTCTTTGATTGATGATGCTCTTTAAATCTTTCCAAATTTACCATTTTTGAGTTGATTTTTTTTTATTAAAACGGTCAACTTATTTCAGGCAAGGGCAAAAACTTACAAAATATAGAAGCATTTATATTGGAATCAGCTTACCTTTGCAGTATAACAATCAACTTTCATAGATATTTAAAACCCGACATAAACCATGAAGCTAAAAGTAGGTGATAAAGTAAGCTTTTTGAACGAAAAAGGAGGAGGCATTGTAACCAAAATCCTTGATGATGAAATAATTCATGTAACCATAGAAGACGGATTTGATATTCCTGTTATGGCCAAAGATGTGATCAAAACAGGATTTGCTGAAGAGCAGGAAGACACCCGAAAAACCTATAAACCTGGTCAGGGTAGTGGAAGTACTGCTGAGCCCGATGATGATATGCTGCCATTGTATTTGTCGCATAACAGCCCCGACCTAAGGCCCGATGGAATGTACTTTGCCTTTGTTCCTGAAATTCAGGAAAATCCCCTGACAGGTTCTTTGGACATATATCTGATAAACCATACAAAGTATTATAGTGTATTTAGTTTGTTTCTTAACCATTCGGGAAACTACCATGGCACAGAATATGGATTTATTGATCCCGAATCGAGGCTATACATGGGAAAAATAGGTCGTACTGAAATAGAAAAGTGGGCCAATGCAATGTGGCAAAGTGTTTTTTTCTGTGAAGATAAATGTAATCCCTTGCCACCTATGAGTCAGATTATTGCATTCAGACCTATAAAGCTGTATAAAGAAGAGAGTTTTAAGTATGAATCTTTGCTCCACAAAAATGCATTTATCGCCGAAGTGTGCAAAGTCTCTGATCTCTCCCGCAAGTCACTGGTTGAGGAAAAAATCAGCAAAGATATGCTCAAAACACTGGAGGAAAAAATCAAAGAAAAGCCTGACACAGCTGTCCCCAAAAAGGCCCAATCATCGTTTCTTGATAAACACAAGATCGACGATAAAATTGCAGAAGTAGACCTGCACATTGGTGAACTCATTGACAACTTCAGCAATATCGAAAAAAATGAATTGCTTCTTGTGCAGCTCGATTATTTTAAAAAATGCATGCAACAAGCTGAAAAAGAAAGACTTAACAAAGTGATTTTTATCCATGGAGTAGGTAACGGAAAATTAAAAACCGAGATATACAAAATACTGGATAAAACTACCGGTATAGACTTTTATGATGCCTCCTATGCCAGATACGGCATGGGGGCCACTGAAGTAAACTTTTACAGAAATAAATAATATAAAGACAGGCTTTCCTGCCGCTGTGCAATATTTCATTTGCAGAGAGGAAAGTCCGGGCAACACAGAGCAGCATACTTCCTAACGGGAAGCTATCCCCTGGTTAACCCGGGGGATACGAGCAAGTGCCACAGAAAATAACCGCCCCGCTTGCCGGGGTAAGGGTGAAAATGTGAGGTAAGAGCTCACATCCTGGCAGGGTGACTTGCCAGGAGGGTAAACCTTATGCGTTGAAAGGTCAAATATACCGGGGTTAGAGGGTTGCTCGCCCAAGCCCGGAGGGTAGACCGTTAGAGGTCAGGTGTGAACCTGGCCCTGGATAAATGGCAGGAGTCCCGGTTTTCCGGGATACAGAACCCGGCTTATAAGCCTGTCTTTTTTTCCTTTCAATATTTTTACTTTTTCCACGTTGATTTTAGGGTTTATATCCCGGTTGGTATTTTCCCGGAATTGTTGATAAAACACTCACAATGTTAAAAATCAATGAAAGGGGGGTCTGCTTTTTATTCGTAATTTCGCAACAAAACTATCTGTAATATGGTCAGAACATTAATAATTGCACTTTCTGTTATTTTTATGCTGCTATCTTCTGAGGTTGCAGGACAGAGAACTTCGGTTTATGATAAGCCTGAAGCCGACTTCAGACTGGCTATGGAGCTGTTTAACAAAGAAAAGTTTGGTGCCGCCCGAAATATTTTCGAAAAAACCATCCAAAGTATTGATGACAAAGATTCCAAGATCAGGATCAATGCACAGTATTACAAAGCCATTTGTGCTGTGGAGTTGTTCCACCCTGATGCAGAAAAACTCCTGACAGCCTTCGTTACTAATAATCCGACCCACTCTTTACAGAGTTCGGCAAGTTTTCAGATGGGGAACCTGCAATACCGAAACAGGGATTATGAAGAAGCCCTCCACTGGTATGCCCGCGTTGACATCCTTGATCTCACACCCGCTCAAAGGGAGGAAAGACAATTCAAGATTGGATATAGCCACTTCATGACAGATAACACTCAGCAAGCCAAACACTATTTTTATACCATACAAAATCCCCAGTCACTCTATTACTCACCGGCAACCTATTATTATGGGCATATTTCTTACAGCGAAGGGAACTACGAAACTGCACTCATATATTTTCAACGCTTATCTGATGATGACAACTTTGGTCCCATCACCCCCTACTACATAACCCATATTTATTTTTTGCAGGGTAAATACGATGAACTTCTGGATTATGCTCCCCCTTTGCTGGAGGAAGCCAGTACCCGAAGGGCAGAAGAAATATCCAGGATGATTGGTGAAGCCTGGTATGCCAAAAATGAGTTTGCCAATGCCATTCCCTATCTTGAAGACTTTCATAGCCAAACCCGGCAAAGAATAAGCCGGGAAGACAACTACCAGCTCGGGTTTGCCTATTACAAAACCGGGGATTTTGAAAATGCCATAGACCGATTCGAAAAAGTGACCAATGCCGAAGACTCCCTGGCCCAAAATGCTTTGTACCATTTGGCAGACAGCTACCTGGAAACAGGACAGGGACCTTCAGCCCGAAATGCTTTCCGTTCAGCTTACCGCATGGATTATATACCTGAAATCAGCCAAAGTTCTCTTTTCAATTATGCCAAGCTTTCTTTTGAGCTTTCCCTGAACCCTTTTAACGAAGCTATTTTATCTTTCCAAAAATATATTGAGAATTATCCCCAATCACATCGTGTGGAAGAAGCCTATCGCCACCTGGTAGACCTTTATCTTACTTCTCGTAATTATAAAGATGCACTCACCAGCCTGGAAGCACTTGGCCTGGATACACCGGTTTTAAAAGAGGCATACCAGAGAGTGGCCTATATGAGAGGATTAGAGCTCTTTAATAATGGAGATTTCCGAAATGCTATTCAACATTTTGAGAAATCAGGCAGGCATCCTGAAAACATCACCATTCGTGCACAGACCATTTTCTGGAGGGCGGAAGCACATTTTCGCCTGGAAGAATATGAGCAAACCATAACCACCATTGACCGATTTCTTGTTACCCAGGGAGCTTTCAGCTTACCTGAATACAATAAAGCCAACTACACCCTGGGCTATGCACATTTTAAACTGGATAACTATTCCAGGGCTGTGACGGCCTTTCGCAAATTTATCAATGACCGAGATATCGATACCGTTCTGCGAAATGATGCCTATCTGCGTATAGCAGACAGTTACTTTATTACCAATGATTACGGTGGAGCCATTGATTTTTATAACCGGGCCATTGCACTTGAAAAAAGCGGAGTGGATTACGCAATTTTTCAAAAAGCAGTCTCACAAGGGGTTACAGGCCGTTTCGAAAACAAGGCTGCCACTTTACACGAACTACTACAAAAATATCCCCGCACCAACTTTGCCGATGATGCCCGGTATGAACTTGCCAACACTTATGTTGTGCTTGATAACAGCAACAGAGCATTACAATACTATGCAGAAGTTATTGAAGTACACCCAAACTCTAGCTACGTGAAAAGCAGTATGCTGAAAACCGGGTTGATTCATTACAATCAAAACCGGGATGAGCAAGCCCTGGATGTATTCCGCGAGGTTATTGAGAAATACCCCGGCTCTGCTGAATCACAAGAAGCTTTGGTTACCATGCGTAACATTTACGTGGGGATGGACCGTGTAGATGAATTCTTTGCATACTCAGACGGGTTAAGCTTTGCCGATGTTTCAACTGCACAAAGAGACACTTTGTCCTATACGGCAGCTGAAAACAGGTACATGGAAGGAGACTGCCTGAATGCTGCCAAAAGCTTTGAAAACTATATTGAAAATTTTCCCCAGGGAATTTTTATTCTCAATGCGCACTTTTACAAAGCAGAATGTGATTTCAGGTTTGAAGAGATGGAGAAAGCACTACAAGGATACAACTTTGTACTTGACAGACCCAAATCCAGGTTTTCTGAAAATGCTGCCATGCGTGCTGCACAAATCAACTTTAGGCTCTCTCAATACCAGGCCGCCCTGGAAAGCTACAGGTTAATGTATGAACTTGCAGAAACCGCGGCCCATAAAACCGACGCCCTCATTGGACAGTTGCGATCAGCCGGAAAGCTGGAAAAATACCAGGAAACCATCAATATTGCCCATAATATCCTGGAAAGAGACAGAACTTCCAATGAAAGTAAACAGGAAGCTCACCTGCACCTTGCTCGTGCTGCCCTGGGACAAAACAACCTTGAAAAAGCTCAGCAGCATTTCACCAAAACCAAAAATATTGCTGAAAACATTAAAGCTGCAGAAGCAAAATACAATCTGGCATATATTCTTTTCAGACAAGGAGATTATGAACAAGCCGAAGAGCTAATCTTTGATTACATCAACCTATTGACTTCCTATGACTACTGGCTGGCAAAAACATTCATCCTTTTGGCTGATAACTACCTGGTACAGGACAATGCCTTCCAGGCTAAAAACACCCTCAATAGCATTATTGAAAACTATGATGGTGAAGATTTACGTAACCTGGCCCAGGAAAAATTAGAAGATATTGAAAGACAGGAAGCACTGCAAGAGGTAGAAGATAAGCCTGATACCCTTGAAATTGATTTTAGCTCCCAGGGAAGTCATGACCAACAGGATTTTTAACAAGAATCGTCAACAAGCAAACACTTTCAGATATGTTTACATATAAATCACCATTTAAACCAGCGTTACTGTTACTTGGGCTCATTCTATTTTTTTCGGTTCAAGACCTTGCTGCACAGCAGCTTGATTTTGATGAAATCAATGTAATAGCGCCTTATGAGCCCACAATATCCGATGCCTTTAAAATCAACTTCACCCCTCAAATTGTAGACACCATAGAAGTGGACATTGCATTTGACTACAGGATAAGCCCTACCATGATTCCTGTTAAGTTTGATCCCAAACCTTTAAGCCCGGCACGCATGAGAGGTGAACCCCTGGCCAAACTTTACAAAGGCCAGGTTAAAGCAGGTATTGGTAGTTATACCACCCCTTACCTGGAAGCATTTTATAACACTCTGCGCTCCAACGAATATGCCTATGGAGTTCAACTCAAACATTTATCATCCACAGGTAAGTTGGAAGATTATGCCCACAGTGGTTATGCCGACAACCTTTTTAATATTTACGGTAAAAGGTTTTGGGACAATCACACACTGGCTGCCAACCTTGACCTGCAAAGCAATATGGTACATTATTACGGGTTCAAGCCTGAAGATTACCATGATGACTACGAAGATTTCATCAACGATCTCTCCAAAAAAGATTACAGGCAAAGATTTTTGTACGCATCACCCTCGGTAAATCTTTCGAGCAACTATCTGGACAGCACAAAACTGCAACACGATATTGAACTCCAATACTACTATCTTTCTGACCGCTACGATGCCACCGAGCAAAGCCTGGGTTTCAACACAAAAGTGGGAAGAAGTCTCGGAGAAGATCCAATGGGTTTTGCTGAAAGGCAACACTTTGAAATGGATTTCAGTATCGATTATTTTCACAACCAGGACCTTCTTGACACAACAAATAAAGCCCTGTTTCAGCTAACCCCCACCCTTTCATCCAGCTACCAGGATTTTGATTTTTATGTGGGAATAAATACCGCATTGCAAGCTGATGAAATAAGCTATATGAGATTTTACCCAAAGGCGGGAGCACAGGTAAACCTCATTGATGAAGTGTTATATGCATACGCAACACTCTCAGGTGAAATGAAGAAGCATAGTATGCAATCTTTTAGCCGCAGAAACCCTTTTGCAAACACTTCATTGCAGTATGCTTTTATGAGTAAGAAATCAGAGCTCAAGGGGGGATTTAAAGGCTCCATCAGCTCATATGCCTCTTACAATATTTCTGTTACCAACAGCACCATTGATAACTACCCGTTTTTTGTAACAGATTTTTCTAATCCCCTCAATTTTGATGCACCTCTTAACAACACCTTTGATGTTGTCTATGATGACATCCGGCTTTTTAATTTCAATGCCGAAGTGTTTTCCAATATTGGGGAAAGACTGAAGGTTCGCTTTGCTGCCGATTATTATGAATTTACCATGGATGAGCAGGATCAGCCCTGGCATGAGCCCACAGTAAAACTCACCCTCAACTTCCTTTATAATATGCAGGACAAAATACTCCTGACTGCTGATACCTATGCCCGCAATTCAGTTTATGCCAGAGTGATAGACGAAAACAATCCCTTTGCTTTCACCAGTGAGGAAATCCATGGGTTTCATGTGGATGTCAATTTCGGCATCGAATACCGATACACAAAAATCCTGTCCGTTTTTCTCAATCTCAACAATGTTCAGAATCAACCTCTGGAAAGGTGGTACAACTACCCTTCTCAAAAATTCAATATACTGGGCGGTGTAACTTATGCTTTTTAGAGACCTATAAATTTGATTACTTCCCGGCTTATTTCAACCATCAAACAGCTGCTTTAGCAGAGATTGGAGTTGAAGGATAATCTGGTAATTATTAACATGCAAAAGACAAACCTGTATAATGCTAAATATCAACACACTACAAAACCCAAAAGTGTTAATAAAAAGCTTGACCTAATGGTGGTTTATCCATAAAAAAACCGCTAAAAAAGCTTATCTTTGTGAGTTATTTAGAATTCAAAAAAAATGAGCGAAGAGACAAAAGAAAACATCATCAAAGAAATGAGTTATGATGCCGCCAGTATCCAGGTACTGGAAGGCCTTGAAGCTGTCAGGAAAAGACCTGCCATGTATATTGGCGATGTGAGTACCAAAGGATTCCACCACCTGGTGTACGAAGTCCTGGACAACTCCATAGATGAAGCCATGGGAGGTTATTGTGACAAAATTCATGTAACCATCAACGAGGATAACTCTATCACCGTTCTCGATAACGGCCGGGGTATTCCTGTAGATATCCATGAGAAAGAAGGCAGGAGTGCACTGGAGGTGGTAATGACGGTGTTGCATGCCGGAGGAAAGTTTGACAAAGGTAGTTACAAAGTTTCCGGTGGTTTGCATGGTGTGGGCGTTAGTTGTGTGAATGCCCTGGCCAAACACATGAAAGTAGTGGTATACCGCAATAATAAAATATACCAGCAAGAATATGAAAAGGGGAAACCCCTTTACCAGGTAAGAGAAGTTGGCGAAACCACCCAGACTGGTACCGAAGTAACCTTCTTCCCCGATGACTCAATCTTTATCGTTAACGAATTCAGCTACGAAACACTGTCAAACCGTATGCGAGAGTTGTCTTTTCTCAATAAGGGAGTTTCTCTCAGTATTACAGATAAGCGCACCCAAAATGAGAACGGAGAATATATTCACGAATCCTATTATTCGGATGAAGGTCTGAAAGAATTTGTAGCCTACCTTGATGACACACGGGAGAAACTTATTGAGGCTCCCATTTACATGGACGGAAATAAAGGGGGGATACCAGTTGAGGTTGCCATGCAGTATAACTCTTCATTCGCCGAAAACCTTCACTCCTACGTAAATAATATCAACACCATCGAAGGAGGGACCCACCTGGCGGGTTTCAGGAGAGCCCTCACCAGAACCTTAAAGGGCTATGCCGAAAAATCAGGCATGCTATCAAAGCTGAAATTCGAAATCAGTGGTGACGATTTCCGCGAAGGTCTTACGGCAGTTATTTCTGTTAAAGTAGCAGAACCCCAGTTTGAAGGTCAAACCAAAACCAAATTGGGTAACTCCGATGTTTCAGGCGCTGTGGACCAAGCTGTGAGCGAAATGCTCAGCTACTACCTGGAAGAGCATCCCAAGGAGGCAAAGACTATTGTTAACAAGGTAATCCTTGCCGCCACTGCACGCCACGCAGCCCGTAAAGCCCGAGAGTTGATCCAGCGCAAAAGCGTACTTAGCTCCACAGGGTTGCCCGGCAAACTATCCGACTGCAGTGAAAGAGACCCCGAAAAGGCTGAAATATACCTGGTGGAGGGTGATTCGGCAGGAGGAACAGCCAAACAAGGAAGAGACAGAAAGTTTCAGGCCATTTTACCCCTGAGGGGAAAAATTTTGAATGTGGAAAAAGCAATGCCACACAAAATTTTTGAAAATGAAGAAATTAAAACCATTTTTACGGCCCTTGGTGTAACTGTTGGAACAGAAGAAGATTCCAAAGCCCTGAACGTTGAAAAACTTCGCTATCATAAGGTTATCATCATGACGGATGCCGATGTGGACGGTAGCCACATTGCCACCTTGATATTAACTTTCTTTTTCCGCTATATGCGCGAGCTCATTGAAAAAGGGTACGTTTACATTGCTACGCCTCCATTTTACCTGGTGAAAAAGGGCAAAGAACAGCACTATGCCTGGAGTGAAGAAGAAAGAAAACAACTAATGACTGATATGGCCAAAAACGGCAAAGAAGCCGGACTGCATTTTCAGCGTTACAAAGGGTTGGGTGAGATGAACGCCGAACAACTTTGGGAAACAACCATGAACCCACAATTCAGAAAGCTAAGACAGGTGGACATCACCAATGCTGCAGAAGCCAACCGGACTTTTTCAATGCTTATGGGTGATGAAGTTCCCCCAAGGCGTGAATTTATCGAAAAGAACGCCAAATACGCCAAAATTGACGCATAGCATTGTCATTTCTATATTTCAGGCCCATCCCTGTTCTGGTACATCATGATGTTTGGGATTGGCTTTTTCAAAAAAATAAACTATTTGCCGGAATTTATATCAACTGCTGTAACTCCTCAAAAGATAATAACTTTAGAGGGTTGTTATTGTTGATAAAAGTTCCGGCAAGCTTTTCTCTTCTCTGCTGTAACTTCAAAATCTTTTCTTCCACAGTATTGCGGGTGATGTATTTGTAAACAAACACATTTTGCTCCTGGCCAATGCGGTGAGCCCTGTTAATGGCCTGGTTTTCCACAGCCGGATTCCACCAGGGGTCAAGTACAAGGACATAATCGGCTTTAGTGAGATTGAGCCCTACCCCACCTGCACGCAGCGAGATGAGAAACAACTGGTTTTGCGGATCACCCTGGAAAGACTCAATCACCGCGTTCCTGTCTTTCTGATGTACCTTTCCCGTAAGCATGCTATGTTTAATTTGTTGTTGTGCAAATACATCCCCAAATAAATTCAGATGTTTCACAAACTGGGAGAAAATCAAAACCTTATGATTTTCGGCAAGCAGATTCTCAACACTTCTGATTACCTCAGTGTATTTCCCCGATTCAAAGGCGTAATTATTGTCAATTAAGCAGGGATGATTGGCAATCAACCGCAGACGTGTCAACCCACTCAGAAGAATAAACTTCGACTTTTCTACCCCTTTATTATCCAGGTTTTCAAGAATGGTGTTACGGATTTCTGATTTTTTGCTTTCATAGTAACTTTCCTGCTCAGGAGTCATTTCGCAGTAATGGACTTTTTCAGACAGGGGAGGAAGTTCTTTGGCTACTTCTCCTTTGGTACGTCGCAAAATAAAAGGCTGGATTAACTTTTGAAGCTTTTGGGCTACCAAGTCGTCACTTTTCTTCTCTATAGGCAAAACAAACTCATTGTTGAAAAATTTTAAACTCCCCAACATACCTGGGTTGATAAAAGAAAACTGTGACCACAAATCGGTGAGTGAGTTTTCAACGGGAGTACCGGTTAGGACAAAGCGATGATGGCTTTGCAGTTTACGGATAGCTGAAAATATTTTGGAACGGGGGTTTTTAATCACCTGGCTTTCGTCTAAAATGATGTAATAAAACTGATGTTTTCCAAGCAGCTCAATGTCATTTCTAACTGTACCATACGTGGTTAATACCACATCAAAATGATCAAACTCGGGTATTCTGCTTGCTCGTTGTCCACCCAAATAAGGCATCACACTCAATTCCGGGGCAAACTTCCGGATCTCCTGCTGCCAATTGTGAATCAACGACAAAGGCATGATGATCAAAGAACAAGGGAGATCTGAGTTTCTGCTATCCGGAGACCGGGTTTCTGCCAACTGGTCAAACAAAGTCAGTTGCCCTTGCTGATTGGTAAAATTCACCGGCTGATGATCATGAGCATCTGTGGTAACCCTATGTGCTTTTAACAGCAATGCCAGGGTTTGCAGTGTTTTTCCCAGCCCCATGTCATCTGCAAGGCAACCTCCAAGATTATTCTCCTGTAAAAACATAAGCCAGTTAAACCCTTCCACCTGGTATGACCTTAAACTGGCTTTCAGGTTGCCGGGTATACTGACATCCGTTTTTACATCCATTTCCTGAAATCCCGGTACACGAAGCCCATCCTCTTTAACCTCTTTCAGTAGTGGATAGTGGTACTTTTTCACTTTAAGCTTTCCATCCCCCTTCTGACCAAATTTTACCAAATCCTGGTATTTACTGAACCACTCTGTGGGTATGAGAGCAATTCTGCCATCGGGAAGCTCAAACTCCCTGATACCTTGAAGAATATTGTCAACCAAACGAACAAAAGGAACCTCCACATCATCAAAGCGAACAACCCCGTACAAATCAAACCAGTCATTAACCTGCCGGGTTTGAAAACTTAACTGATAATTTCCGGTAAAATAATTTTTGTCCATAACATTTTTCTCCACCTTGATATTGCTGCCATCAAGTTGGGTTTGGTGTTGATTTACCCAATCAATACTGTCATGAACCTGGCTTTGGATGTCGGGTAAAACAGCATCATAGGCATTATCCTGCGTCAACCTGAGTGAAAAGTACGGGCCATCTAGCTTTTGAAGGCCAAGTTTTTT
>SLQX01000264.1 GCA_007131245.1 Bacteroidales bacterium | reverse complement strand
TCCTCCTATAATTCTTGGAGATCCTGAAAATATTACCACAGAAATACATTTTGACCCCGAAACCAATCGCTATTACAAAATCCGCAAAATGGGCGACAGGGTTATTGGCAGACCCCAGTACATCAATTTTGATGACTTCCTGGAGTATGACATGGACCGCTCATTGCGGCGCTACTGGCACGAAAGGTCACAGCCACAGGATTTTGAAAGAGATGACGGCATCATTCCTCAAATTTATGTGGGTGGAGAAGTATTTGACAGGATTTTTGGCGGAAGCACCATTGATATCCGCCCCACCGGATCGGCAGAGCTCATCTTCGGAGTCCTTTCCAACAGACGTGAAGACCCATCACTGGATGAAAGAAGAAGGCAAACCACCAACTTTGATTTTCAGCAGAAAATTCAACTCTCGGTACAGGCCCAAATTGGTGAAAAAATTGACATCCAGACCAATTACAACACAGAGGCAAGCTTCGACTTCGAAAATAAAATGAAGCTGGAATACCGCGGCCATGAGGATGAAATATTGCAGCTTATCGAAGCAGGTGACGTAACTCTTCCCCTGCCCGGCTCGCTTATTTCGGGCAACCAGGGTCTTTTTGGTTTTAAAACACAATTGCGCTTTGGCCACACCACCATCACCAGTGTATTTTCGCAACAACGTACCGAGTCCAAGTCCATAGAGGTACAGGGTGGTGCACAAACCACCGAGTATGAGTTTAAAGCTGATGATTACGAAGCAAACCGGCACTACTTTTTGGGTCAGTATTTTCGTGACAACTATGACGAAGCCATGGAGAGCCTGCCCGTTATCGGCTCCAATGTTATCATCAACAGGATAGAGGTATGGATAACCAACATCGGAGCTGCCACAGAAGACAATCGCAACATTGTTGCTTTCTCTGACCTGGGAGAAGCAGACCCCTACAACGAAGCCCTTGGGGGAAGCCCGGTAAAGGCACCATCCAACTTTTCCAACGATCTTTACACCAAAGTGCAAAACTCCCCCATCAGAGACATCTCCCAGGTAAACAGCTACCTGGGGCAACAACCCGAAGGATTTACCGGTGGCACCGACTTTGAATCGGTGGAAAATGCCAGAAGACTCAGGCAAAACGAATATACGTTCAACCCCAAACTGGGATTTATCTCCCTCAACCAGTCTGTAAGCCCCGATCATGTGCTGGCTGTAGCTTTTGAGTACAATATCATTGGCGACACCACCACCTACAAAGTGGGTGAGTTTGCCAGTGAAGTATCGGCACCCAGCTCCCTGATTGTGAAACTCCTTAAAAGCACCGCTGTAGATACCCGCCACCCTATGTGGGATTTGATGATGAAAAACGTTTACAACATTGGTGCTTTCCAGGTAAACCGTGAAGACTTCAGGCTCAACATCCTTTATGAAGATCAGGAAATGGGAGTACCCATAGGATTTTTTAATGAGGGGCCCGTCGAAGGGATTCCATTGATACGAGTAATGGGCCTGGACAGATTAAACACCCAAATGGACCCCACTCCTGACGGCGTATTTGACTTTGTAGACAATGCGGCAACCCAGGGGGGTACTATCCAGTCATCAAACGGACGGGTATATTTTCCCGTGGTAGAGCCCTTTGGTTCCCATTTACGAAAAATACTCGAAGATGAAGAGCTGGGAGACAAATATGCCTTTGACTCACTGTATACCACAACCAAACACAATGCCCAGCAATTTCCTGAACAAAACAGATACATCATACAGGGGCGTTACAAGTCTGCCTCAGGCTCTGAAATACCCCTTGACGCCATGAATATCCCCGAGGGCTCTGTGGTGGTTACCGCAGGAGGTGTACCCCTTACCGAAAATGTGGATTACACTGTTGATTACACCCTGGGGAGGGTTCAAATTATCAATGAAGGGATTCTTAATTCAGGGACCCCCATCCGTATTTCACTGGAGAGTGCAAGCCTGTTCAACATCCAAACCCGCACACTCATGGGTACACATGTTGATCACCGTATCAGCGATAACTTTAGCGTAGGGGGTACCATCATGCGCCTTTCTGAAAGACCGCTAACCCAAAAAGTTAACTATGGAGATGAACCCATCGCCAATACGATTTGGGGCTTGAATACAACCTATCAAACCGAATCCCTTTTTCTGACACGCATGCTCGATCGGCTTCCCTTTTATTCATCCACGGCTCCATCACGCATTACTTTTGTGGGTGAATTTGCACATCTCATCCCCGGTCACTCCCGGCTTATTGGCAGTGCCGGAACAGCCTATATCGACGACTTTGAGGGCAGCAAGTCCTCTATCGACATGAGAAATGTCCATTCGTGGTCCATTGCCAGCACCCCCCAATATCAAACAGAGCAAGGGATGTTTCCCGAAGGGGTTCCCGGCTCGGGACTGGCTTTTCGCTACAACAATGCACGTTTGGCATGGTATATCATCGACAGGCTGTTTTGGGACAACAACAACCTGACCCCTGGGCACATTCGCAACGACGCCGATCAACAATCCAACCATTATGTGAGGGAAGTCAGGGAAAATGAAATCTGGCCCAATAAAGACAACCCATCAGGAATTCCCGCAGCCATTCCGGTGCTTAACCTGGCCTATTACCCCAGAGAAAGAGGCATGTACAACTATGATGCAGCACCATCTGCTTTCAGTGCAGGCATGGCCCAGGACGGAACACTGGTTGACCCGGCCAGCCGGTGGGGTGGAATAATGAGACCGATCCAGAACACCGACTTTGAAGCTTCAAACATTGAATACATTGAATTTTGGATGCTGGATCCTTTTATTTATGATACTGACCATGAAGGGGGTGATTTATACTTCAACCTGGGAGATGTCTCAGAGGATGTTTTGCGCGACGGGCGAAAAGCTTTTGAGAACGGATTGCCCACCTCCGATGAGGTGGTAGATGTGGATACCACCATTTGGGGGCGTGTGCCCACCATCCAGGCCATTGTTAATGCCTTTGACAATAACCCAACGGCCAGAGAGTTTCAGGATGTAGGCCTTGACGGCCTCAGCACCGAAGACGAGCGAACCTTCTTCCAGGAGCAGTTTCTGGATGTAATTGAAGACATGTATGGTCAAAACTCACAGGCGTACCAACAGGCATGGGAAGACCCTTCTGCCGACAATTTCCAGTATTTCAGAGGGTCAGAGCTGGACCAGGAGCAGGTTAGCATTTTGGATCGTTACAAAAGATACAACGGGATGGAGGGAAACAGCCCAACAGCAGAAATGTCACCCGAACCCTACCCCACTCAAGCTACCAATATTCCTGACACCGAAGATATCAACCAGGATGGAACCCTTAACGAAAGTGAACGCTACTGGCAATACAGGGTAAGCCTGCGCCCTGAAGATATGGAAGTAGGACAGAACTACATTACCGATATTGTGGAGTCCACCGTAAGACTTAAAAATGGTGAAAATGAAACGGTTAACTGGTACCAGTTCAAAATCCCCCTTCGTGATCCCAACAGGCAATCCATCAACAACATACAGGATTTCAAGTCTATTCGCTTTTTGAGATTGTTTCTCAAAGAATTCACAGACCCCATTTTTTTAAGGTTTGCAACCCTGGAACTCATCAGGGGAGACTGGAGAACATTTGATCGCTCACTTACTGCACCTGGCGATTATGTGCCTGTGGATAACAGCGATACATCATTCGAAGTATTCACCGTAAACATTGAAGAAAACGGCACCCGTTCACCCATCCCTTACACCCTGCCACCTGGCATTGAGCGTGAAGAGGACCTGGGAACAACATCTTTGCAAAGAAGAAACGAGCAGTCTTTGGCAATGCGCCTCAACAACCTGAAGGATGGTGACGCAAGAGCCGTTTATAAGACAGCCGATCTAGACATGAGGCAGTACCGTCGCCTTAAAATGTTTGCCCACGCAGAAGCCTTCGGCGATGAAAATGCACTGCAGGATGATGACCTTACCGTATTTATCAGGTTGGGCTCCGACTTCACCAGCAACTACTATGAATATGAGGTGCCCATGAAAGTTACGCCTTGGGGAACCGGCCCCATAAGGGATTTAGTATGGCCGGAAGAGAACAACTTTGACATAGAGCTGGATAAACTCACCGACCTGAAGCTCACCCGAAACACCCTGGCAAGAGAGACTAACAGTGGGGTAAACCTCAATAACCCTTACTCGGAAAAGGATGGTGATAACAACATGACCGTTATTGGTAACCCTACCCTTAGCAATGTTAAGGTAATTATGATTGGCGTGCGCAACCCGCGAAAAACCATCAACACACCAGGCAATGACGGTTTGCCAAAGTCTGCAGAAGTGTGGGTCAACGAACTACGCATGTACGAATTTGAAGACCAGGGAGGCTGGGCCGCAACAGGCCGGGTGAATGCACAACTTGCCGATCTGGGTAACCTCACCCTGGTGGGGTATACCAGTACTCCGGGGTTTGGAAGCATCGAACAAAAGGTTAACGAGAGAAGTAAAGAATATGTAAAATCTTATGACATTGCATCTAACCTGGAGCTGGGTAGATTCTTCCCTGAAGATTTCGGGCTGAGAATACCCTTCCATTTTAGTTTCTCCGAATCTTTTACCGATCCACAGTACAACCCGCTGAACCCCGACATCCTCTTCCGCGATGATTTGGAATCCTATGAGTCAGAAAGCACAAGGGATTCTATCCGGAACATTGCACAAGACTATGTGAGAAGGAAGAGCTTCAACTTTACCAATGTTGGGAAAAGCAGCATGACACCCGGTGGGAGAAACCGGTTTTACAGTATCGAAAACTTTGACTTTACCTACTCGTATTCAGAGCTTTTTGCCCGAAATATTGATGTGGAATACGACCGACAAAAAACCTGGCGGGGTGCCATTGGTTATAACTGGCAACTGACCCCTGATAACATTACCCCCTTCTCCAATGTCGGGCTGTTCTCCGGAGATGCTTTCCGTCTTATCAGAGACTTTAATTTTTATTACCTGCCACGGCTGGTTTCCCTTCGCACAGTAATAGACCGCGGTTATAGTGAGTTCCTCATGCGCGACAACAGCCCCTACGAAATTATCCTTGAACCCACTTATGTGAAAACTTTTTCCTGGGACAGGCTATACGATGTTCGATGGGATTTGACTCGCGCCCTGAAACTGGAGTTTCAGGCTACCAACAACGCCCGGATTGATGAGCCTCCAGGACGCATCAACAGGGACGATGAAGACTGGGCTTTCAAAAGAGATTCTATTATGCAAAACATCAGAAGCCTGGGTCGTACTACCTATTACAATCACAGGATCAACCTGACATATAATGTCCCCATCAACAAGCTGCCCCTGCTCGACTGGATCACTGCCAATGCTGGATATACCGCCAACTTCGACTGGCAGGCAGCAGCCCTTTCGGCAACCGAACTTGGCAATACCATTGAAAATGCCAACACCAAGCGCCTCAACATCAATGCAAATTTTGTAAATCTTTACAATAAAGTGGGCTTTTTAAGGCAAATTAACCAGGGAGGAACGGCCCGTCCCCAGCAAGCTCCCCAAAGAGGAGGGCCCCAGCAGGCCAGGAATAACGATGAAGAGGAGGATGAAGACGAAGAAAGGCCTGATTATTTAAGAATTGCTGCTGAAAGATTTGTGCGCATACTCATGGGGGTGAGAAACCTGAGTGTGAACTATAGTGAGAGTAACGGAACACGACTACCGGGATTTATGCAGGAACCTTCAATTTTAGGGCAAACCTGGAACTTCGACCAACCTGGCTATGGTGCACCCGGCCTTAGCTTTATCATGGGTGGTCAACAGGATATCAGGGACAATGCCATTACCTACGACTGGATTTCGGATGACCCCATGCTCAACACAGCATACATAACCAACTATACACAAAACATTACCGCACGGTCGCAATTCGAACCTTTACCCAACCTCCGAATCGAGTTTACGGCTTTACGTAATTATGCCCGCACCTTTACCGAGTATTTCAAAGCGGACGAGGACGGTAACTTCGATAATTTTAACCCACAAACCACCGGTAACTTCAGCATTTCATTCCTTTCCATCGGAACGGCTTTTGAAGGACTTGACTCCACCTATACCTCAGAAGCTTTTGAAAACTTTAAGGAATACAGGCATACCCTTGCCAACAGGCTGGCAAACAAAAACCCCAACTGGAGCGGCCAGCAAAATGACACTACCGGATTCCCGGTGGGTTATGGACCCACATCGCAGGATGTGATGATTCCGGCATTTATGGCGGCTTATGCAGGCTGGGACCCCGCTACATCCAAAACCGATCCCTTCCTGAAAATACCCATGCCTAACTGGAGGTTAAACTATGACGGGCTCTCACGCATTGAAGCATTGAGCCAGTACCTGCAAACCATTACCATCGCCCATGGCTACCGGAGTACTTTTACGGTGGGTTCCTTTGCTAGCTTCTCCGGGTACAGGGAGTCGGATGGCTACCCTTCGGCTGTGGATAATAAAGGAAACTTTATTCCCGAATATGAAATCGGCCAGGTTTCTATCAACGAACAATTTACCCCATTGATAAGCTTTGATATGACATGGGTAAACAACCTGATGACCCGGTTTGAGTACCGAAGTTCACGCAATACCAGCCTGAGCTTTGCCAACAACCAGGTAACCGATGTCAGATCCAGGGAAATTATCATTGGTACAGGATACCGGTTTGAAAACCTGGCTTTCAACATCGCCCAGGGAGCCAATACCCAGCGCATCGAGAGCGACCTTGTATTGCGGCTGGACCTGTCTTTCAGAAGGAACATGACCGTTTTGAGAAAGCTCATTGAAGATGTGGATGTTATATCTTCCGGGCAAAACTTTATTGGCATCAATTTCTCAGCAGACTACCAGGTAAGTGCGCGGGTGACCATGAGGCTGTTTTACGACAGAAACATTACCAATCCCTTTGTTTCCAATCAATTCCCAACCTCCAACACCCACGCAGGGTTTAGCTTCAGGTTTATGCTGATGTAGTGTATCCTCACCGGAATGCATATCATACAAGGACAAAAGAAAACAAATAAGAAGGAAATTCAATCATCAGGTAGAGAAATTTGGATAATCCCAAACAAATTGACTCCTGATAGAACCTTTTTTTTCACGGCCTACCTCATGGATTATATAAAACAAATAAGCGCCATCACATTCCGTTTTGCCACGCAAAACAGCTTTCCGGCATGGCCAGGTCACCATTTTAAACTTTTCAGAGCAATGCCCGGCCTAAACATTACCCATTGCTGATAAAATAGTGCCAGTATACTGCAGAAAGACAAAACTTTAGCTGGCTACGCAGCGGGTTTAAAAAAAATGCCCCACAATGCCAAAAGGCAACTATTTAGGGGGCTAATCACAGTTATGCTTTAACTTGAAACGTGATGCAGGTGAGTAGATTAAAAAAAGACCCCAAAAACGAGAAATAGCTTTTGAGGTCTTTATAAAGGATTACTAAATCGGGTATGAACGATTTTTCTGGCACTTAATCCATAACACAACGTATGGACAATCCGTAATGCTTGTGGTAGTTATGCCTCCACATGGAAGCATCATCATATACCACTAAAAAGTTGCGGGCATAACCTTCACCAATTGCTTCATCAGATGTCCAGAAATACCCTGCTGTTTCGCGGTTCACAAAAGCACCATGTATGCGAGCACCGCCTGGTCTTGCTGAAAACCCGGAACTATTGGTAGCTCCTTCATTGGGTTCTCTCCAGTAGCCGTCTCCATCTTCTGCCGTGCCGGTTTCTTTAAACTTACCTCCTGCCTCACTTGTGCCTCCAAAAGCATCACGCAAGTCACGTATCTCCTGGTCTGTAGGCAAACGCCACCCTTCAGGACAAATCCCCCTCGGATCAGTTGCCGCATACCAATTGTAAAGCTTTCCATAAATGGGGTCCCACTGATGATCATCATTAAAATATGCCCAGGCACCAGTTGTTAACTCCACCCATGCTTCATCAGTATACCCTGTGGCGATGTCAGAACCGTCATTATACTTGCGAGTGGTTAGATTTTCGGCCATCCACCACTGATTCTCAATCAGGATGGTTTGATAAACAGTTCCTTCCACATCGGTTACTGTACCCGTGGTATCGGTTGATTCTTCCCAGGTGGTAAAAGAGTCCTGTGCGCTGAAGGAGGTTCCTACACCATTGGTAGCAAAAGCTCTCACATAGTATGTAGTTCCTGGCTCTAAATTCTCAAGCTCAACAGTGAATGCACCCACACCTGGTTCTGTATGATAGACGGTTTGATCCTCAAAGCCGGGGTTCTCATCCTGGGAATAAACCACACCGCTCTCGCTTATGTGTGCACCACCATCATCAGTAATCTCTGCATTGACATTGGCTTCGCTTTGGTTGATTCCATTAAAAAACAATATCTCTAATGTAGGAGGAAGTAAATCAGTATCACCAAATGAAACACTAGACCACTGTGGCAATCCGTCTTTTACAAGCAAAGCCTGGTTTTCTTCACCGATGGGAAGCTTATACCAGCTATCATCGTCAAAAAACAGTATGTCTCCGGTTTGAGGAGTTTCTACTGAAACATAACTACTTAAGTCAGGGGCATTTTCTAAATCCTCATAATTTCCACTGAAAACATTTTCGGCTGTAAGGGCATGCAAGGCATAAGGAACACTCATGAGCTGGCTTACACCCATAGGTATGTAGCTTCCTTCTCCCTCAATATCCATGCTCACGGCCACATAATAGGTGCTTTCTGACCAGGAAATATCTGAAAAATCTCCCTTCAATGCTTGTCCATGGCCGATGGTCAGGTTGATTAATCCAAATTCATTGGTACTTACAAGAAAGGTTTCTGCATATACCTCTTCACCCTCGGGTGAATCTCTATGTATTCCAATATGCAAATCTATGCTTTGATCGGTAATAGGTTGGCCGCTCTGATCGCGGGCTACGGCCTGGTAATGAAACCCATCAGGTGCCTGCCCTTGCAAACTGAAAATCATCAGTATGATACTTATAAAAACAAAATAATTCTTTAACATAGCTTGGTTTATTTAATTTTACAATCTGGTATTATTAATCTGTAAATAAAGTTGAGTAATTTATCTTTAGAAAGAGGCAACACACTGGATGACAACCCCTAAAAAGATAAACAAAAAAGTAGTTTCTCTACACTGCACTTTTGTTTACTGGTAAAACCTTTCAGCAAAGTAAGTTCTAAATGCACTCAAATACAATACCCTAAGCAGTGTAAATTTCACCCGGATATAATACCACCAACAGGGTATATCTGGCAGGCTTAAGGGATAGTACTGGCCAGGATGATAATAAAAAACAGGCCTTATTTTATGCAAAAGCTAACAACGAAATATAAAAGCGAATTCTATCAATTTTATTTATCGTACCAGTACCTCTTACTAAAACCTAACAACTATCCGGCACAGGGTTTTGACATATACCTACCGAGAAAAGTTGCCATTAGGATGGTATTTGTTTACTGCAAAACATCAAAGTTTCAATGTGGCGAAATTCCATTGACCATCAGATTTCAAAAAACGACACAACCCCATTTTCCAGGTGAAAAAAACTGCCCCAAACCGGGGCAGTTTAACAAAACCAACTTGCAACTAAAACATGCAATAGATTATGGAGTTATCACTTCAAATACTTGGTTGTGAACTCCTTTTGCAGTTTGCACCTGCAATATATACATGCCTTTTTCAAAGTTTGACACATTTACCTGGTACTTAGATCCAGTGGTTGAGGAAGAATAAACAACCTGTCCACGCATGTCCACAACTCTTACTTCTTTTATGTTGTTACCTGCTTGCACATTCAACACAGAAGTGGCGGGGTTGGGGAAAAGGGTGAAATGGCTATCTGAAAGAACCGGAACAGAAACATCATCGTGCTCAAGAACTACCAGGTGTTCCACATCTTCATCTACAACTACTACCTGGCCGGTTGCATCGAAGTATCCTTCACAGTTCACGGTATAATCCCACGTGCCGGCAGCAACTTCTGTGATTATATAAACACCGGCATCCAAGGTCTGGCCATCGAAAGTAATTTCAGCATCTTCGATGGGTGCCCCTTCTGCATCCTGCACCTCAAATGTTACGGTATATAAAGGCTCAGGTTTTTCTTCGAGTACAACAGTAAGGGTAACATCTTCATCCACGATTTCTACCTGACCTGTTTCATCTAAATACCCTTCTTTACTAACGATGTAGGAATAAGTACCAGCCAACAAGTCTTCAAACATGTAACCTCCAGGCTCGTAAACGGTATCATCAAGTGTAACAACTGCATTCTCTATGGGAGTACCCTCTTCCCCCTGTACGTTAAAAGTAAGTGTATACGCAGGTTCAGGCTCCAATTCAAGGACAACCGTTTCTGTTACATCTTCATCCACAATGGTTACATCACCTGTGGACTCAAAGTAGCCATCCTTGTTAACGCTATAAATATAGGTGTTTGCATGCAAGCCTTCGAAAACATATTCCCCTTCGTCATATTCTATACCGTCAAGAGTTATTACTGCATTCATAACGGGCTGACCCTCTTCGTTTTCAATAACAAAGGTAAGGGTGTATTCAGGTTCAGGAACTTCAAACTCTATTTCAATTACATCGGATGTTCCTGTGGTATATTCAGCCTGCACACCAGCTTGATAAATACCGGGTTCAAGATCTGTAAACAGGAACTCGGTGTTTTGAAGGTTGCTTTCAACCTCCTGCTGGTTTAAAAACACATTGTAACCAGCAAAGGCACGGTCCTGGCGGTTGGAAGCACTACTTGTTTGGGCAGAACCATCGCGGGCAAGCTGGTAAGTACTTTCTCCGGAGGGGTTCTGATTTCCTGCATTACTTACCTGGCTGAATGTATCCAGGGCCAAACGACTCCGATCGGCAGGAGTTCCTACTGAAACCTCGTCAATAAACCAAAGATACCACAGACCGGTATTAGCAGGACCGTCTACAGCATGAAAAGCAATCTGAATATTTTCGCCTGCATAAGCATCCAGATCAATAACCACAGGCGTTTCATAATGATTCCATCCTCCGGTCTGTTCTGATGCATCCCATAGTTCTGACCATGTATTGCCTCCATCATCAGATATTTTCACATAATAATGGTCTTCATTTTCGGAACCTTGGTAAACTACAGTCCAAAACTCAAGCTCAAACCCTTCATGGATTTCCATTTCGGGTGAAATAAGCCACTCATCCTGGTGTTCGGGATTCCACCACAAGCCAGCATGATAATCACCAAATGGAGAATAATCTTCTGTAGCATGATCATTCACCGACCATGTTGCAGTGATGGCACCACTGGGATTATTATTGGTTATTTCCTGTTCCCAGCCGGCAGGCATCGATCCTTCTTCAAAGCCTTCATAAAGAACCTGCATTTCGGTTGTGTTCCAACGGAAAAGGGCTTCGCCCTGTTCTATTTCTTCGGTAATAACCTGAAGATTGAAAGGCTCTTCTATGATATCGCTAATAAAGATATCTACGGTAAGGTCGTCACTTTCAACAACAAAGCTGAAAGACTCCACATGATACCCTTCTTTTGAAACCGTTCCTGAATAGGAGCCATTTTCAAGTTGGGTTATAACCTCACCATTTTCATTGGTAATAAAATGGTCTGTCACCCCGTCAATCTCCACAAGAGCATTTTCAACAGGATCCGCTTGCGGCGAGTCTTCGGCAACAACCAGGGTAACCTCATGCTCACCGGGTTCGAAATGAGCGATAAGCATCTTGTCTTCCCAGGGCATATCAAAAGTATATGAGTTATCGGATGTAAGCTCACTACCCGACTCATCCGTCCAGTTTACAAACAGCCAGTCTTCATGGGCAGTTGCTTCCACGGTAACACTTTCACCAGCAAGGTAATCCCCTTCTCCGGTAACAGTGCCTGCATCTTCAGGCTCTTTCAGCAAGCTCAATGCAAACACATTCTGAACCAGGGTAATATCAATGGTAACATCTTCCCCTTCCACCGTAAAGTCAGACTGTGCCGTTTCAAAGCCATCTTTTTCAACCTCTACATTATAGG
>SLQX01000032.1 GCA_007131245.1 Bacteroidales bacterium | reverse complement strand
TTTTCAGACAAAAAACCAAAGCCTTATGCCTGACCAGGATTGACAAAGTCTCAAAAGCCTGGTACGTGTCAAATGGAATTGTTAATATCAACTTGCAGATTCCGGAAAAGCAATACCCCAATGTTTGCTTTAACTATATTTTGTTTAATCCTGTAAAGTCTGGTATCGTTAAGAGAAACGAAGACTGGGAGTTTAGTTCTTTTCCTGATACGATTGGTTTTCGGGAAGGAAAGTTGATTTCAAGAGAAAGAATAGAAGAGTTGGGGTTGCGGGTTCTTGTTGATCCTTAGTTTTTACTGGGTGGACGATTTGGAGGTTGTCGGAACAGGGAAACAACTTTTTACTCGTCGGACGACTTGGAGTCGTCTGACGAGGATCGCAACTTCCTACTCGTCAGACGAGTAGTTCAAAATTCTCGACTTGGAGTCGTTTAAAGAGAAAAAATACTTTTTACTCGTCGGACGACTTAGAGTCGTCTGACGAGGAGCATAGAATTAAACGAGGAGCTTACAATTAAACGAGGAGCTTACAATTAAACGAGGAACGTACAAATCAAAACTTTTCACTTAAAAAATGCGCCCCTTCCCCACCATCATCATCTTCGCTGCACTGGTGCTCGTAGGACTGGCTTTCATTCCGGGGCTGGGTGTGCAGTTGCATCCATCGGCTACGTTGCCTTCGTTGAAGATTTCTTTTTCGTGGGGTGAAGCACCGGCAGTGAGCGTGGAGCGTGAAGTAACTTCAAAGCTTGAAGGCGCCCTGGCTACTTTGCACGATGTGAAAGAGATTAGCTCCATATCGAAACGTGGACGAGGGGAGATAGAAATCGAATTTAAGAAAAATGCAGATTTGGAAATGGCCCGTTTTGAGATTTCTTCCCGAATCAGGCGATTGTATCCCGACTTTCCGCATGGCGTAAGCTACCCTTCCGTTTCGGTAAGCAGGGCGGTAGGACGTAATACACCCCTTTTGATGTATACGGTTGTGGCTCCTGAATCGGCCCATGACATCACTGGTTACCTCGAAAGTAGCGTGCTGCCTGGCCTGACACAGTTGCGGGGGGTGGACAAGGTAAACTGGTACGGGGCCAGCCCGTGGGAATTCCGCCTGGTGTACGATACCCACAAAATGGAACTGCTCGGACTTTCTCCCGACCATATCCTTACTGCTCTCAATGATTATTTTTCCGACAGCTATCTCGGTATGGCCACCATCCCGGCGGCAGAAGGCAACGGAAAGGCTTCAATTCCTTTAGTTTTGCAGGGAAAAGCAGGGCAAAACCCTTCATGGGATAAAATACCCCTGGCTGCCCCCAACGGTCATATTGTCTATCTTACCGATGTGTGCAAGGTGCAATACACCGAAAGAGAAGCCCAAAGTTATTACCGAATCAATGGCAAAAGCACCCTGATGCTTGTGGTGAATGCCCAATCGGGGGTAAACCAGGTACGCCTTGCCAACGCCGTACAGGAGCGGATGACGCATATGGAAAGACAGATGCCCCCGGGATGGCAAGTGATGGTAACCTGGGACGATACCGATTTTATCCGAAAGGACTTGCGGCGGGTGGGATATCGCATGGTGTTTTCGTTTCTTATCCTTATGCTTTTCGTATTGCTTGTGTCGCGCAGTGCAAAACATCTGCTGCTCATTTTTCTCACCGTAATTACCAATCTGGCAGTTGCCGTTACAGCCTACCATGCCTTTAACATTCAAATCCATCTCTACTCACTGGCAGGTATTACGGTGTCCTTCGGCATCATCATCGACAACAGTATTGTGATGATAGAACATATACGACAACATCATAACCGAAAGGTTTTTCTCGCCATCCTTGCTGCCACCCTCACCACCCTGGGGTCGTTGTCGGTAATTTTTATGCTCAGCAGCCAGCAGCAGGCGCAGCTCAGCGATTTTGCAGCTGTGGTGCTGGTCAACCTGGCGCTTTCGTTGCTGGTGGCCTGGTTTCTTATCCCTGCCCTGATGAACAAACTGAAGATGGACCGTCACAGAACAAAAAGAGTTTTTACCCGCATGAACCGTCGCAAGGTGAAAGTTGCAAAGGGATACTTCCGCATAATTCTTTTTGTAAGGCGCTTTCGATGGGCAATGCTGGTGATTCTTGTACTGGGGTTTGGTCTGCCGGTGCACCTGCTGCCGGGCAAGCTGGAGGGAGAAGGAAAAGGGGCGGCCCTGTACAATGCCACCCTTGGAAGCCGTTTTTACCAGCAACGCATGAAAAATCATACCGAAAAGATAATGGGAGGTGCTTTTCGTCTGTTTTCCCGCTTTGTGTATGAACGATCCTATTTTTCCGATCCCGAGCGTACCACCCTTTATGTGCGCGGGCAGATGCCTGATGGTGCCACCGTGCATCAGCTCAATGAAGCGGTATTGCAGATGGAGTACTTTCTGCTTGAATTTCCCCAGATCGAACAATTTCAATCGCGCGTCACGGCACCCGACAACAGCCAAATAGTTATTGTGTTTCATCCGGAGTACGACCGGGGCAGTTTCCCGCACAACCTCCAGGGACAAATCATCCGCAAGGCCATCAGTGTGGGGGGCGCCGAGTGGAATGTTTGGGGCGTAGGGCAGGGGTTTAGCAACGTGCTGCGTACAGGAGGCGGAGGCAGCAGCATCATCCTTGAAGGGTACAACTACGATTTGCTCTACCGGTATGCCGAACAGCTCATGACCATGGCCGGCGAAAATCCGCGCATGGCCAACCTGCGCATTACCGGGGCAGAACCCTGGCGCAATATCAACCGAATGGAGTTTTTTCTGGATATGGACTACCAGCAAATGGCCCTTCAGGGCGTTACTCAGGCGCAGGTGTTCGAAGGGCTCAATGAGAAACTCATGTATAGCCACGGACCAGTGATTAACCACAACCACGAACCTGTTCCCATCATCCTGCAGGCCGACAATTACCGCCAATATACCGTGTGGGATATGGAAAACCTGCCTCTCCAGATGCAGAGCCGGGATTACAAAACCGCCGGATGGATGGCCCTGGACAAGAGAGCCATGGGAAACGATATCTATAAATTCAATCAGCAATACCGTCTGCATGTCAGCTATTCATTCATGGGACCTTACCAGCTCGAACAACGCGTGCGCGACCAGCTGGTGG
>SLQX01000149.1 GCA_007131245.1 Bacteroidales bacterium | reverse complement strand
TGTTATCAAAGATAATAAGAAATGAAAGACAGAGGTCTGACAAGGGGTTTTGGTCAGGATGATCTATTTTTATCCTTTCTGTTATTTAAATGTGGTAATAAACTGCAAGAATCGTTAATTTAGCGGTGTAAAAAGTTGACAATTGACATATGCAGGAACACGAAAAATTTATCAAGGAAGCCATAGAGATGGCAAAGAAAAATGTTCCAACCGGTAATGGAGGACCTTTTGGGGCTTTAGTGGTTAAAGAGGGAGAAATAATTGGACGCGGGGTGAACCAGGTTACTTCTGCAAACGATCCTACCGCCCATGCCGAAGTAGTAGCCATACGCGATGCCTGTAAAAATATGGGGCACTACCAGCTGGATGGCTGTATCATATACTCAAGTTGCGAGCCCTGCCCCATGTGCCTGGGAGCCATCTATTGGGCAAGACCCAAAATGCTTGTTTTTGCTGCTGAAAACACAGACGCAGCCAAAGCAGGCTTTGATGATTCTTATATCTATAAAGAAGTATCAATGCCAGTTAGCAAAAGAGAAATCCCGACTTTAGTGGTAAAGCCGGAAAGCTACTTTGCTCCTTTTAAAGCCTGGCTGGATTTGGAAAAGAAAATGCTCTACTAAATATCACCCATTTACTTAATTTAACAATCACTTTGGGTTGAAAAGTTGCTCACCGGATAAAAAATTCATACCTTTAATTACATTAAGGAGTTTGGCAGCCCCGGTTAGCCTATTGTAAAACCAATACGAGCAGTATATGCACGATATTGAGCCTTTTTACTCATGGAGAAACTATTATATCGCTTCGGAGGATGATCGCTCACCCTTTTTTGGAAGAATATACAGTGAGTTTGAGTTTACCCATGCCATTTACAATCATTTGATTCATCCTCAATGGGATGAAATAGGCTCGCCTACACTTTTTATCAAAATACTTTATGCAGATTATGAGGAGAGTGTGGCTATCATTGAGCTGATTGGTGAATGGAATGATTGCCTGCACAACGATATCATGTATCTGAAAAGAAACATCATAGAACCGATGATGCATGAGGATATCAACAAGTTTATTTTAATGGGTGAAAACGTGTTGAACTTCCACTATTCTGATGATTGCTACTACCAGGAATGGTTTGACGAAGTGGAGGAAGGCTGGATTGCAGGAATCAACTTCAGAGATTTCATAATCCGCGAGTTTGAATCTGCAAATATTGATTACTATATTGCATTTGGCAAACACTTTAATGACCTAAACTGGCGAAAATACTCCCCAAAACAACTTTTCAGGTTAATTGATCAGCAAATGACGCGGCGGCTAAACCCACACTACATAAAATAAGAGATTTGCAGATTACTGATGTTGCTTGCTACGTCCGTTTAGTTCTGCTATCTCCTGGCTTTTTTCACGGATTTTATCAGCGATTTTCTCAATTTTATCATAAAGCCCATCCTCATCCAGGTTGGTAAACTCACCTTTATGCATTACAATTTTCCCATCAACAATTACGGTTTCCACGTCTGAACCTTTCATACTATATACCAACAAAGAGTATATGTTGTACATGGGGTGAGCATGAGGTTGCATCAGGTCTAGCATGATAATATCAGCTTTTTTGCCGGGTTCAAGGGAGCCAATTTCATTTTCCATTCCCAGGGCTCTTGCACCACCCATGGTAGCCATTTCCACTACGGTTTGCGCATCTACAACTGTGGGGTCTACACTATTCAACTTATGCAAAATAGCCGATGTATTCATTTCTTCAAATACATCCATATTGTTGTTGCTGGCAACACCATCGGTGCCCAAGCCTACTTTAACACCTGCGTTTAAGAGTTCAGGCACAGGCGCTACACCACTGGCAAGTTTCATGTTGCATTCCGGGTTATGAGCAACGCTCACCCCGCGTGCAGCGAGAATTTCTATATCTTCAGGAGTTAGATGCACTCCATGAGCAGCAATAACATTGTCACTTAACACCCCCAGGTTATCAAGATAACCAACAGGGGTAAACCCAAAATCTTTAAGGGATTGATCAAACTCCTTGCGGGTTTCGGCAACATGAATATTAAAAGGTACATCATATTTATCAGCCAGGGCTTTGGCTTTCTTTATCAAATCACCAGATGCACTGTATGGTGCGTGGGCAGAAACAGAGATAGTTATCCTTGGATGCCCATTCCATTTTTTTATCATCTCCTCACTGACCCTCAGGCCATGTGCGGGTGTAGGACTGTTGGGTGCAGCAAAATCAATAACACTTTCTGACAGTACAGCACGAATACCCGTTGCGTCAACTACAGATGCAATCTCATCAATGTAATAATACATGTCATTAAAGGTGGTGGTTCCACTTCTGAGCATTTCAGCAACAGCGAGTTTGCTTCCCAATTTAACGTTCTCTGCATTTATAAACTCTGACTCAACAGGAAAGATGTGGTCGTAAAGCCATTCATGAAGCGGCAAATCATCAGCATAACCCCTGAAAATGGTCATGGGTATATGGGTATGTAAATTAATCAGACCCGGCATGGCAAGCTTGCCTGCTCCATCAACAATTTGAGCTGAGGGATACTTTTCAAGCATATGCTCTGTTTCGCCTATTTCCTTTATAACACTTCCTTTAATGACCAAACTACCCTGCTCATAAAAAGTTTCTTTTGCATCCATGGTTAAAATCATGGTATTTTTTATAAGCAAATACGATTCAGTGTCTTTGGAGGTATCGGTACAAGATGAAGTTATCATAATAAAAACAGATAAAAGAATGAGTTTAAGAGTAAGTTTCAACATCACAACAACGAAATAATATACTAACAAATCAGTCTGTAAACTAATCAAAAAAAGGATGCAATCAATTTGCTAAAAGCTTACAACAAAACAATTAGCCCCAGGTAAAGTTTAGTTTTTCTGACTGGTAAAATTGTACAAAGTTACACAATTATGACGAATGCAAAGGGGGGCTGTAGCCTTGAAAAAGTAATATCAAAGCAAAAAATGTCCATAAACCCTGGAATTGCAATCAATTTTGCAAAAGACAACCATGGTTTATACAAAGCCTGAATCATCATTCGCCCAGTTCCGAAGCGGCAGAATGAACCAATATACGCATGTCAAGCAACCGTCAATACCACCCTTACAATAGAAGTAAGCC
>SLQX01000285.1 GCA_007131245.1 Bacteroidales bacterium | reverse complement strand
ATTTCCAAACCCATGATCAGAGGCCTGGGGTACTACCGGGTCGTTTTTGCACAAAACGGTATCAAGCAGACAGGGCAACTTTGGAGCAGCCATACCGGCCTAAGCGTGGATCAGCAAAACATACAGCAGCTGGAAATCATAAAAGGACCTGCTTCATTACGTTTTGGTTCCGATGCTATCGGAGGTGTTATCAACACCCTACCGGCTGATATCCCTCAAAAAGGGGCTATTGAAGGAGAGATCTCTTTTACCGGGCAAACCAATACCAGTTGGTTAGGCGCTTCAGCCAATGCCGCTTCCAGAAAAGGAGACTTCTATTTTCATACCACTGTTACCCACAACAACTTTGAAGACTTCCGGGTACCCTATACCGATGTTTTTCTATTGCCCAGACCCGTTAGTGCCGCACAGGCTACCCACGAAGTAGAGTTGGGCGAAACAGTACCTAATACCGCCGGGATGGAAAACGCCCTTTCACTGGTGGCAGGTATTGTGAAACCCTGGGGTAACAGCTACATTGATTTTAATTATCACTATACCAAAACAGGTTTCTTTGACTGGATAGGATTACAGCACGATGACAAGAGGGAGGTACACATGGCTGATACCAGGGACATCAAAACTCCCAGCCAGGAAGTGGAGAATTTCAACATTAATCACTTTACCAATCTTTACATGGGTGACAACAAAATGGAAGTTGCCCTGGGTTATCAGCACAATATTTCATCAGAGCATGCTCCACTAACAGACCGCACCGGGAACCGTGCTGCCGATATCACCCACTACAGAAACCTCAACAACCTTGAGCTCAAACTTGATTTACACAGCATCACGGCCAATGTTCTTTACTCGCTGCGACAGGTTGAAAACCACACCTTCGATTTTATTATTAACACGGCTTACGAAAAGAACTTTACAGACGGATACAGCCATATCGTACCCGAATACGAGAAGAAAAGTGCCGGTGTGGGTGCCATTTACCAATATTCTATTTCCCCGCAATGGATTATCAACAGCGGGGCACGGCTCGATTTGCATAACTTCCAAATGCAAGAGACGCTAAACCCCGATCCCGCTTTTGGAGACTCCATTTTCAATCCTGAAATTAAAAAAAACTATACAGGTACATCTTTTTCGGTGGGCTTCAATTACCTACCCTATGAAAAAACTGTTATCAAACTGCATGTGGGCAAAAGCTACCGTATCCCATCGGCCTACGAATTGGGCGCTTATGGCCTGCATCGCCATGAAGGCCGGTTTGAAAGAGGAGATACAAGTATTGACCCTGAGCAAGCCTGGCAGCTGGATGCAGGACTTGAAACAGAATGGCACAATTTGCACCTGGTACTGAGCCCTTTTTTAAACTATTTTACCAACTACCTCTACCTTAACCCCACTGCGGACTTGCGCCCCGAAGGCCAGGTCTACGAGTACCAGCAGACTGAAGCGCTGCTCTACGGCGGAGAAATCAGCATGGACTATGATTATAAGGAACGACTAAACCTGCTGGCAGGGGTGGAATATGTATATGCCATGAACCTGGACTTGAATGCTTACCTGCCTTTCACTCCACCATTATCTGCCATTACCGGGGCAAAATTCTCTTTCAGGGGAAGCAATACGTTTACTAAAAGCGCCATTGGGGCTGAGGGAGTGTGGGCCGCTGCACAAAATTACACAGTGCCCAATGAGTTGAAAACCCCGGGTTATGTGCTGGTGAATGCAAATGCTCAATCCCGGGTTGAAATCCTGGGAAGAGAAATGATGGTACGTTTTGAAGTAAGAAATGTTTTCAACCAGCGGTACTTTAATCACATCAGTTTTTACCGGCGAATGAGGATTCCCGAACCGGGAAGGGACTTTCGCCTGTTTGTAAATATTCCTTTTTGATCTTTTTTAATATTAACCACCCCTAATATGGGACTCTAAAACTTTCATGATGTTTAATGTAACCAAATTTACCAGATTGTTTTTAATGGCTTTGACCATAACTTTTGTATCGTGCGATAAAGATGATGACCAGGACACCACAACCCCGCCCGAAATTTATGAACTTGCTGCCGGATCACATGACCAAAGCACCAATGAAATTGAGAAAGGTGGCGAAGTGGTTGTGGATTTTAAAGTCAGAAGTTTAAATGATGGCTTGCTGCAAGCCTACAACATCGAGATACATAATCACCCCGAAAGTGGAAACCCGGAAGATGAGTACCTGCTCATAGATGACTTTTTTGATAATGACCCCACCTTTAAAGGCACACGCAATGCTACAGTGCATAAGCACATTGCTATCCCTGGCGATGCACCCCTGGGTGAATACCATGTGGAGGTGGTCGTTATTGATGAATTTGGCAATACCGCAGAGGAGGAATCCCTCGTTTTTGTGGTGGAATAGTTCTGGAGTTTTTCTTCTGATAAAATCCTGTTTTTACATAATTTTAAACAACTCAACCCATGAAAAACTATAAACTGCTAATTATTAGTCTTTTAACCGCTATTACCGCCGCATCATGCGTAAAAGACAATAAGGATGAGGAGATTCTTCCGCCCGAGATTGAGATTTTAGCTCCATGGTACTGCGACACCATTTACTTCGATGAAGAAGTGACTTACCGTTTCCGGGTTACCGACAAAAGTGGAGTAGGTCTTGGCAATTTCAGCATGGATATCCACAATAACTTCAACCATCACAGCCATGGCAGCCATATTTCCTGTGATATGGATCCTCAAAAAGACCCGGTACATCCGTTTGAAGAAGTTTGGATTGAGAGCCTGCCCGATGACCAGTCAGACTATCTGTTGGAAATGGATATTACCATCCCTCTCATGAAAGATGATGAACATGAGCACGACCAGGGTGATTACCATTTTCATATTTATATCACCAATGCCGAAGGTTATCAAACTTTCACATCCTTTGACATTAAGTTATTGAAACGGGAAGATTAAAGCCCTGTTACTTTTTAATAAGCTCGGCCTTTTGCCGATAAGAGACTGGCAATTCTGCCATATAAGACGTTCTGGAAACTTTTATTGAGGATTAAAACCTACCCTCGGGAGTTTCCGGGCCGTTTTATGATAACCCACCCAAGTCAGAAAAAACATATGTCAACAAAACAACAACATCTTTTCTGTTGTATTACCCCCTGAAGCATCCTAATCATTAAAACTTTTGCTGTTTTTCATTGTTTTAGTTGCATCCTTTATCCTTGATATTTATACTTTTGGGGTTATCTTTGTGTTTAATGCCAAAAACCAACATTTAAACCATACAACGCGATGCATATACTCACAGGGTTACTTTTATCAAAGCTTTTTTCGGGTTCAGGCAAAAGCAAAATTTTCAGGGGCTTTCGTGGAATTGTAGAGATAAAACATGCCATTCCTGGCAGGGTAAGGTTTCATATTCCCATCCTAAAACAAAACAAAGAAAAGGGTCGACTGCTTGAACAACAACTACTAAAAGCGGAAGCCATCAGGGAGGTACAGGTTAACCCTTTACTGGGAACGGTGCTTATCATCCATGAAGAAGCGAAAATTGACAACGTAACCCTAACAGGGGTTCTGGCCAAACTGCTGGGCCTGGAAAAAGAATTGGAAAAAACACCCAAATCCCTGGTGGGAAAGGAATTGTCAAAAATCATTAAGTCTGCCAATAGTTCGGTATACCAACAAACAGATGGGGTACTGGATTTAAACAGTGTCGTTACACTAACGTTTTTGTCCCTGGGGATATGGTCCATCACAAGAAACCCCTCTATCCTGCCAGCCGGCATCAGCCTGGTTTACTGGGCTTACAACAACAGCCTGAAACAATTGGATTAATGAGTAGCCACAAAAAAACTTCTTTATATGATTGGTAAATGGGTAGCTAAAGCATGGGTGAAAATGGCCGGGATAAAAGTTATACACAGCATTCCCGGCAGGTTGCGTATTCATTTTTCCGGCGGAGCAAAAGCCCGGGAGTTCATGCAAAAACAAAAAGATCTTCCGGGAAAAATATATCTTTATAAACTTACAGGAATACATTCTTTCGATTTTAACCCCCTTACTTCCAGAGTGCTGATAGTTTATGATGCAGATAAACTGAATGAAAAAGATATAATGGGGTGGTTGGAGAGGCTGCAGGAACTCATCATAGAAACCATGATGAATGGTGAGGAGCGGGTAAGTCAGGACATTATCGATGGAATTGCATCACAGTTAACGAAAGAAGGTTATGCACTGGAAAAGTTTGAGCAAAGAACCACTGCTTAAATGCAGAGCTTTACATCATATCCCCGGACGTATGCGTATCGGTTGCCGGGCTATCCGTTACCTGGATGGCTATGAAAAAGAACTCGCCGAACAAATCAACGAGCTGATATGGATCCGGCAGGCCTCAATTTCCATAACCACTGCCAATATCCTGATTTACTTCGACAAAGATGATATATCACCAGAATTGATCATCAGCCAGATGGAAGAGATTATCGCTTTGTTTTCTATTCCTGCCCACCAACGCGAGCGCAAAGAAAAAAATAAGCTTACAGTAAATGAGAGACGCTTGCAGGAGGAGCCTGTAGGCAGTCTGCTGCGCAATGTGCTTGTGGGTGCGGGAACCCTGGCCTGGGCTATGCTCACCCAAAAGGGTAAAGCAAAGGGTGTATCACTTTTGGGACGACTGCTGGGTTTTACTTCACTTACCAGCATCTCGCTTTCATTACCCATTATCAAAAGTGGATTCGAATCCTTACGCGACACAGGCAAACCCAATGCCGACACCCTTAGCAGTACTGCCATTTTTGCCAGTTTGCTGTCGGGAAATACCATCTCGGCACTTACCATTATTGTCCTGGCCGACACTGCTGAGCTCATCACTGCCTACAGCATGAACAAAACCCGTTCTGCCATACGCGACATGCTTTCAACGGGTGAAAAATATGTGTGGAAAGTTTTGGATGATGATAACCTGGTGAAAATACCAACCAATGATCTCAGGGTAGCTGACCATATTGTGGTTCATACTGGCGAAATTATAAGCGTGGATGGCTATGTTGAGAAAGGAAGTGCGCTGGTGGATGAGTCCTCCATTACCGGTGAGTTTATGCCCCGCGAAAAAAAGGAGAAAGAACAGGTATTTGCCGGAAGTATTGTAAAAAGCGGCACCATCAGAGTTTTTGCCGAAAAAATCAAGGAAGACACAGCCGCCGCAAGAATCATACACATGGTGGAAGAAGCCACCATGTACAAAGCCCAGGTGCAAAACATGGCTGACCGGTTCTCTGCCCAGCTCATTCCTTTGAATTTTGCCCTGGGAACAATTGTATACCTGTTTACAGGCAGCATTTCGCGGGCCCTGAATATGCTTGTGATTGATTACTCTTGCGGAATCAGGCTTTCAACTGCCACGGCTCTCACGGCAGCTATCTCAACGGGCGCACGCAATGGAATCCTTGTCAAGGGCAGCAATTACCTCGAAATGCTGGCCGAAACCGAAACACTGATCTTTGACAAAACAGGAACCCTCACTGAAGGCAACCCCGAGGTAAAATCTGTTATCCCCATGGCAGAGGATATAACGGAAAAAGAGTTGCTATCGTTGGCTGCTGCAGCAGAAGAAACATCAACCCATCCCATCGCCCATGCCATCCTTGAAAAAATGAAAACCCGCGGCTGGAATATCCCCAAACATTGCGTGGTGGAAGTTGTGGTAGCCCGTGGAGTAAAAACACAGGTGAAGAAAGATATTATCAGGGTAGGCAACGCAAAGTTTATGAAAGAAAATGGCATCCCCCTGGATTCTTCAGCAGATACCGTTTCCAGGCTCATGCTAAGGGGTGAAAATTTTGTTTATGTAGCAAAAGGGAATACCCTGGCAGGTCTCATAGGTATTATGGACCCCCTGCGCGAAAACATGAAAAAGTCGCTCAACAGATTGCGCAATCTGAAAATTGACGACATTATACTGCTCACCGGCGATGTGGAACAACAGGCTGAGGTGGTGGCTTCGCGCATGATGTTCGACCGGTTTGAGTCGGAGTTACTTCCGGAGGATAAGGCCAAATTTGCCCTGCAGCTTCAATCAAAGGGATTCAGGGTGGCCATGATTGGTGACGGCATCAACGATGCCCCCGCACTGGCCTATGCCGATGTGGGCATTGCCCTGGGCAGCAAACGCACCGACCTGGCCATGGAAGCAGCCGACATTGCCATACAAAGCGATGATCCACTGACTATCCCGGCGCTTATCATGCTTTCAAGAAGTACAATGCACATCGTAAGACAAAACTTTGCCACTTCCATCGGTGTAAACAGCATAGGGCTTGTCCTGGGAGCAATGGGGGTACTGCCCGTATTCTGGGGTGCTTTCCTGCACAACATGACCACTGTAGCGGTAGTATCCAACTCATTGCGGCTGTTTTTCTACAATATGAACAAACCACAACTCAAATAACCATGGAGTTAAACATTCACATATCACACACTTTGCCTGGCAGGGTAAGATTTCGTTTCTCCAGGCCTTTGCGGGAGGCCGAAAAATTAAAACTGCATGTAATGGAACATGAAGGTATTGGGGAGATGTTATATTCGCCTGTCACCTCTGGCATGCTGGTAAATTTCGATGAAAAGGTAGTGGACCTGCAGGAAATCATGATACGTACTGCCCTGGCTTTTTCCCTGGAGAATCATCTGAAACCTGTATATATTACCCGCAAAACAGAACGCCAGTTTATTACCGCCAAAGGGATTGTAGCAGGACTCAGCATCATTGCATCAGGTGCAACAACGATTTTTCTGCCCCGCTCACCCCTGCAGAAAAGCCTTGAATGGCTTAGCGCCATCACCACATCTGCTGCCGTACTGGAACATGCCGGGTATGATTACCGGAAGAAAGGGAGTGTTGACCCTGAGGTATTTTCCCTGATTTTCCTGGCCAACCGCACGTTATCCGGCGGCAACCTTCTGTTTCCATCGGCCCTTACCTGGCTGGCTACCTTCGGAAGACATTTTTCACCCAACGAAGGAGAGGGTGTGGTATTGGAAATACGCAAATCGGGAAACAAAGAGCAAAACTTTGAAGTAAACGTATCAAAGTTTGCCAGGGATAAAGGTTATATCGACTTACTAAATGCATTTGCCGAAAAGTTCTTATCTTCGGAGACCGGTTTTGATAATTCGATATTTGAAAAATCCAAAACGCTCCTTAAATCGCATGAAACCAACCTGGAAGGGATTGGAAAAAACGTTAACCGTATCATTTTAAATTTTAATCAATAACACATCCTATGAACACAAAAGATAATTTAACAACAGGAATCCTTATCGGTGTGGGCTTGTCAGTAACCGCCTACTATTTTTATATGAAAAACAAGGACAAGGTAGATGAGTTCCTCAAAAGCCAGGGCATCAGCTTGCCGGTTGCTGCCGGAACAAAAGATTATGCCAGCATGAGCCTGGAAGAATTGGTGGGCACCAAAGAGCATATCGAAGATCTCATTGCTGAGGTGGAGCACAAAATGAAAGATCAGGTGAAAGAATAAACCAGTGCTGCTCTAATCAATAACAAATGGCAACCAGCTTTGCGTATTGGGCAGCAACTACAACACTTTCAGGCTGATAAGACCAAAGTAGTTTATCATCTTTTTAATAAAACAGGGCTAAAAAACCAGGAACATTTAAAAAGACACAACCCGCACACCAAAAGGGCAGCATCAAAAGTGAAAAATATTGACGTGTAGTGCTTTTTCCCTCACTTTCAGACAAGAGCGGCAATGGGGTTCTAATCTGTTTCATTCAGGCATGAGCCAACCCTACCCCACCAGCTTTTTACCCAAAGCAGCGCGAAAAGATGGATTGGGCGATGATAAGAAGTTAGGTGTTTGATTTCGCAAATATTGTACTTTTAATCCAGGATTTATAATTTTTCAGCATATTGCGGCAACAAGCTATATGGAAAAAGGAGACATTACCAAACAATCCCATTGGCAGAGGCAACTTTATGAAATAATCTTTCGATCCAACACTTTTTATGGAAGGTTGTTTGACGAAATTCTGCTTGTTCTCATCCTTTTCAGCGTTTTCATAGTGTTGGTCGAGAGTGTAGCCAAACTCAAAGAGCGCTACCAGGAATTTCTTTTCTTTGCTGAATGGATCGTAACCCTTTTGTTTCTCATCGAATATGTTTTGAGAATTATCTGCAGCCCGCGTCCAGTAAAGTATATATTCAGTTTCTTTGGAGTTGTTGACTTTTTGGCCATCTTCCCCACTCTTGCATCTTTCCTTTTCCCCGGATTACAACCACTTATTGTGATCAGGGCCCTGCGATTGCTTCGTATTTACAGGATTCTCAAGTTAACCCGTTATATCAAGGCAAGCAACAAACTTCTGCTGGCCTTAAGAAGCAGTTTCCGGAAAATATTTATTTTTATGATTTTTGTACTTATCCTGGTTTTGCTATTGGGTAGCATTATGTATGTGGTAGAGGGAGCAGATAACGGCTTTTACAGTATTCCCCTTAGTATCTATTGGGCTGTCATTACCCTAACTACCGTTGGTTATGGAGATATTGTACCGGTTACTGGTCTTGGCAAATTTATCGCTACCTTTATTATGTTGTTAGGGTACAGTATCATTGCTATCCCTACAGGGATTGTTTCATCAGAAATCTCAAAAGAGAGGCGCGAAAAAGTTGAAACCCATGTTTGCGATTATTGTGGAGAATCTGAACACCTGAAAGGTGCCAGATACTGCAATAACTGCGGACACCATATGTAAAAATAGTTTTTTTGACATTAACCAGGTTCTTTGTAAAAAGAAAGGGCATAAAAAGCGAGACCCTCTACCCATCCTCCGAAAAAGCTATTATTATAAAGCCAGACATTTGAATTATCTATTCTCATAAACCCACAATGCAGCAGCTCCTAGCAAAAACCTTTGGCACCTTGCCACTTTCAACCCCTTTGAGAAACTGCTTAGCAAATCATGGTTCATGAAATATTTGAAATTTCGGTAATGATCTCCCCCAACCATTTTTTCAACGGCACGGGCGGCAAACCGGCCCAAAAAATGAGTTTTTTCATCAAAACAGTAATCAACCACAACCAGCAATCCTCCGGATTTAACAATCCTGCGGGCTTCATTGAAAATAGCATTTGCAATATCGGCATGTGTTTCATGCAATGAAAAACTCATCACAGCAGCATCAAACGAATTATCCTTAAAATCCGTTTGGGAGGCATCCATTTTAAAGCAAACATCTGAAAGCCCACTAAGCTTGGCCTGGCGCAACATATTGTCTGAAACATCCACACCCTTCAGATATTGTATGTTTGCCTTCTGCAGATACAGGAGTTGGTTTCCTGTACCGCAACACAAATCAATAACATTTTGGGCTTTGTGATGGGTTATGACCCGGGTCACCGATTGACGTATTTTACGAATGGGGATATGCAATGCCGTATCATATATGAAGGTAAGAAAACGGCTGTAATGATTGTGTTGTAACATAAAATTTTGTTTTAGGGAGTTTGCTTGTGCCTGGAACCCTGGATTTTTTGCAATTAGAGCTACCCTTTAACCAGCCACCATGAAATCTTACCTTTTGTTTCTTTTAAAAGCTGCCTTGCCAACTTATCAAGTTTTTCCCACCCAGGATCTCTTTTTTGTGCATGTTGATTAAACTTCGACGTGGATAATAATGTTTAAAAAAGAACCAGTAAAAAAGCTAAGCATCAGAATTCCTATGCCCACCCTAAACTATCATAAAAAATAAAAGTCTCTTCAATAAAGGACTTCCTAACTCAAAGGTCAGCCTTAGCTGGATTCTTATGGTGAGAGTTCTAATACGCATAAAACTCCTCACCCAACAAATTACCCACTCAAAGGGTTATATATTACAGTCCTAAATTAAACTGAATACCCGTGAAAATTCTCCTGACCGGTGCAACCGGATATATCGGCAAACGACTACTCCCTGTCCTTGTGAGTAAGGGATATACTGTGGTTTGTTGCGTACGCGACAAAATCCGTTTTTCTCCTCCCGAGCCTTTACGCAAAGGCATTGAAGTGGTAGAGGTGGATTTTCTAAAAAAGGAATCTTTGTCGGCAATCCCCAAAGATATTGATGGAGCCTACTACCTTATGCATTCCATGTCCACTTCCACCGAGTATGAAAAACTTGAACTTGAAGCTGCCCGCAATTTCAGAGAAACCCTTGACAGAACCCAGGTGAGACATGTGGTTTACCTCAGTGGGATGATCAATGATGACAGTCTGTCCAAACACCTTTCTTCGCGTAAGGCCGTTGAATGGGAGCTGGGGAAAGGAGACTATCACATCACAACATTGAGAGCGGGCATTATTATTGGCTCGGGCAGTGCCTCCTTTGAAATCATCCGCGATCTGGTTGAAAAGCTACCTGTGATGATAGCTCCCAGATGGCTCAAAACACGTTGCCAGCCTATTGCTATAAAAGACGTTATTGATTTTCTGGATAAAACCCTATTTGAGGAAAAAACTTTTGATAAAAACTTCGATATCGGCGGCCCCGATATATATACTTATAAGCAAATGCTACTTGGTTTTGCGCATGCGCGGGGATTGAAAAGGCATATCGGGATTGTCCCGGTTATGACCCCCAAACTCTCTTCTTACTGGCTCTACTTTATTACATCCACATCTTATCGCCTGGCCACTTCGTTGGTAAGCAGCATGAAGGTGGAGGTAGTGGCCCGCGATGATAAAATCAATCACATACTGGGTATCGCACCGATGGACTATCCAACGGCCCTGCGCAGAACTTTTTCGGCCATCGAAACCAATGAGGTGGTTTCCAGCTGGAAAGATTCTCTGATCAGCGGCCGAATCAACCAAAGTTTGTCGGCTTTCATCAATGTTCCTACCAACGGTTGTTTTGTGGATAAGCGCGTGAGAAAGGTAAAAGATACCCATAAAACTATTGACAATATATGGCGCATAGGTGGACAAACGGGCTGGTACTATGCCAGCTGGCTGTGGAAAATAAGGGGCATTTTAGATAAATTCAATGGTGGTGTGGGTTTACGCAGGGGGCGCACCCATCCCGACCGAATTGACCCCGGTGATTCGGTAGACTTCTGGAGAGTTCTCTACGCCAACCGTAAAGAGGGCCGGCTGTTATTATTTGCTGAAATGAAACTTCCGGGAGAAGCTTGGCTGGAATTTAAAATTGACGATGGCAAACTCTACCAAACAGCTACTTTCAGACCCAAAGGGCTGTGGGGACGATTATACTGGTATTCGGTAGTCCCATTTCACCACTTAATTTTCAATGGATTGGTTAACCAACTGGCGAAATAGGATATCAGAAACTTGAATGGACTAAAGGGAAGAATAGGGTGACAACCTGGCAAGATAAAACCCATAGCCCTTCCATGAAGCTCCCCTTTCTTCTGGCATTAAAAAAAAACCGGGAGGGTCTTGATTGGGTATCGATTGCCGGGTTACAACTTGTAATGAAGAGATAAACCTATAGCAGGGAAAAGCCACCAGTTTAAGTCCAGGAAAGGAGGATTTTCATAATTCTCTTTTTCAGAGATTAGAAATGCAGCCCCCAGGTTCAAATCCACACCCATCCGGGGGTTGATTTGAAATCTCCTGCCAAAGCGGGTATCAAAAAACAAATTCTGGTACTTCACATTTGTGGTTTCCCCCCAGGCAAAGGTGAGACCTGTCCTTACGTGCCATGGCCTATAATAAGGGATTTTTGCCGAATTGCCAAAATGATAGTAATAATACCCCGAAACAGCGTAAAGCTTTTTATGCACATCATCAATAATGGGTGAAATACCAAAAGTGCAACCCACATGTGAACGGTCGACCTGGTAATTTATACCCAGGTTGAGTAATTCAGGGAAACCTACCCCCGCTGTCACAGTCGTGTTACGCTGTTTTTCCTGCCCCATTAGCAGGTGGGCAAAAAGAAGAAACACCCCTAGCCAAACAAAACGTTTTGTTCCCACTTTTTAAATTATTTGGTTCAACATAAAACAGAAAATAACACAGTTTGCCCCGGCACCTCATCTCTCACAGGCAATATCAGTGATGATATTACCTCACAACCAGTTCCCGGGTTATTTCAAAACTACCTGTATCAACTTACCAAAGATAAACCCATTTTGATATCCTTGTATTAACATCTGTAAAGCTAGGGAT
>SLQX01000055.1 GCA_007131245.1 Bacteroidales bacterium | reverse complement strand
TGATCATGAAACTCTGCGGTGGGCGCGCCAGTAGAAATATGATGTGGCAGAACAGAGCCTGGCTTATCTTTTCCTGGAACTCTATAGTGGACAGACCAGCGATTTTTTTATGACCCTCAAAGCAGGTGGTTTCCCGCAAAGTCTTTTATCCCGGGAGTACCACCAGCGGGTGGTCTATTTTGAGCAAATGCCTGAGCTAAGCCTGGGGGTAGGGGCGGGGTTGTGGATGCCTTTTTCCGGCTTGGGGTCCATTGGTATCAAACCCTCACTGGGTGTGCAAATTGGCGCCAGAACCCAACGTACCTGGTACGATGCCGTTTTTGAGTTTCGTTTTGGCAAAACCCGTGAAGAGGTAAACATCCCTATCCAGGATACTCTTTCACCCACCAGGAATTTCCAGGGCGGGTATTTGGGTTTGGAAGTTACTCGTGTGTTGGCTGCATTTCAGCATTCCCAAATTGAGATTTTTGCAGGGGCTGGCTATGATGTCATTGATTTGGTAGAGGATGCCCGGGAGCCCACCAGGCAGGTTTTTGCAACGCCTGCATTGCATGTTGGACCGGCTTACAGGTATATTTTCCCCAACAGATTTTGGATAAGTATAAAGCCCGGCTATTATTTTTTGAGCCATAAGAATAAGGGTGGCAGCTCCCTGGACGGTAACGCAATCAACCTGCGTGTGGTGGTGGGGTTTTCTGATAATGCCCGGAAACATCAAAACCTCAAACGCCTGGGATATTGAGCCCTTATCCAGACGTCCTTGCTCGTTACAGCTGAAAGCCAGCTACGTGAACTTCAGCCACTGTTTCCTTCCTTTTCACCCAACTGGTCATATTTTTGCGGATAACAGATTCCTGGTTTTCAAGCTTTTTGTCCTGGTTGGCATCCAGTAATCGGGTAATTTTGAAGGTGGTTTCCTGGGCCAATGAGGAATTGTTTGCGGAGTTGTTATCTGGTGGGGTTGAAATCAGGTAAAGCCGGTCAAATGATTTGAGTTTAAAATAGTGAGTGGGATGTTCTTTGGTCTTTTCGTGGCTGGGAAGAGATTCAGGTTTTAGTTGCTGAAGCTCCTGGTACTCGGTGGGGGTATCAGACAGGGAAATTTCCGGGTTCCGGGCGATGGCCATGTACAAAGGCAGATTGTAACCTGCGTATTTTATGCTCAAACGATTTTTGTCAATAACCATTACTGATAACTTAAGAGCCAGTTCAGGTTGGTTAAACCCCTTGATGTTTTTTGTAAGGGCATTATAATATTTTTTCAGGTCATCAATCATATCCCCGGGATTGTTCAAAGAATTGTTATCTGCCAACTGCTGAAGGCGACCAATGATGGGTAAGCATACCAGGGTTCCCTGCAGGGAAGATAGCACACAGTTGCAAAATACCTGTATGATTTGGTTGTCTTTTTGGTGTAACCACACAAAACTTCCCAGGGATTCACCTTCAGGGTGGTTGAAAATGAAATAATCATTTTTATAGACATTCCGGAAAGAATCTTCACCAGGCAGTAATATATTTTTGATTCTTTTGGCAAGTAGTCTGGTTGTATCCAGGGTATGAGTGTTTTGGTTCAGCCTTTTGCTGAGTTGTTGCTTGCTATGCCTGAGTTCATTATTCTGTTGCTCTTTTTCTTTAAGAATTTTATTGGTTTCTGAGATAACCTCTTGTTTTTTCCTGAGCTCCCGGTTGGTGATCTTCTTTTGGCTGAAGTGGAAAATAAAAAATGTTACCAAAATAACAAGGAAGACAAACCCAATGATGAAGCTGTTTACAATTTGGTTTTTTCGTTTAATTTCTGCCTGGTTTTTTTCCAGTTCCAGGCTTTGCATTTCTATTTTTTGTTGATTTTTTTCAGCCTGGAAAACAGCATCCATCTCATTAAGCTGCTTTTGTTTCTCAATATCCATCACCGAATCGCTGAATGCCTTGTAGCGCTTATGATAATCCAGGGCTTGTTTGTAGTTTCCCTGTTCGGCTTGTATATGAGAAATAACCCTGTAGGATTCGGCCTGCTCCTTCATGGATTCAATTTTCCTGGCTATTTTTAACCCCTCTTCAGCCAATTGACCGGCCATGTGAAAATTCCTGTTGTGGGCCAATGCCAGTGCCTTGTTGCGTAAAACCACTGCTGTTACATGTTCATGGCCACTTTCTTTTGCCAACTCAAGGGCTTGTTCATAGTTTTGTAATGCCTTTTTATACTCTTGCTTGCGTGCATACATAATACCCATATTGAGCAGGCTTTGTGCTGCAACCCGGTTGTTTTGCATCCTGTTTGCCTGCTGGAGCGACAGCTGGTAATACTCTTCGGCTTCCTGGTACATAGACTCGTCAAAAAACAGTGTACCCATACTCAGGTAGATATTGGCCATTGTGTAGTGATCCGCTAACTCATCAAAATACTCCAGTGCGGTTTTATAATTATTTAAAGACTTTTCAAAATTATTCAGCGAGCTGTGAATATTTCCCAGCCCAATGTAAACCAGGCCCCTGTTATGAAAGTCATCGATACTGTCGTACAAAGGAAGAGATTGTTGAAAAAAATCGAGGCTTTTTACATAACTCCCTGTCTGGTAATGGACGTTGGCAATGTTGAGTTTGAGATCTGCCATTTGTTTGGTAAACTGATTATCCTCAGCAATCTGTAAGCCCCTAAGGTAGAAGTCCAGTGCTTTGGGGTAGAGGCTCTGGAAATATTGAATATTGCCCAGGCTTACCAATACCCGGGTAGAGCCTCTAAGGTATTCCTGTTTTTGATAGTGTTCCAGTATTTCCTGGTAATACTCCTCTGCCTTTTGGTACTCTCCCCATGTTAAGCTTACATAAGCAATGTAGCGTAATGACTTTATTTCCAAATCCAAAAGCCTGGCTTTATGGTCGGCGTCAGTTGCCTTTTTCTGGGATTCTCTTGCCAAATCCAGCGCTCGGAAATAAAAATGCATGGTAGATTCAAAATCGGTGTGCTCAAACTGATCCCCATTTGCAAAAGAAGCTCTATCTGCAAGGTGTCCATCTTTTCATTATCAAGCCTGGAACTCAGAATATCGACAGTCTCATTAGCCTGGATGGGTAAAAGGAATACCCACAACAGTACATGGTATATCAACCAGCTTTTTTTCTCCATACTTCAATTATCACAAATGTATGCTTGTAGCGCAAAATTATA
>SLQX01000241.1 GCA_007131245.1 Bacteroidales bacterium | reverse complement strand
CTTGATAAAGGAGAAGCAAGCGCGATTGCTCTGGCACTGGAGCTGGGAAATGCCCTTCTGATAATAGATGAAGCAAAAGGTCGGAAAGAGGCAAAAGCTTTGGGTATAAAGATTACCGGAACCATAGGCATCTTCCTACTTGCCAAAGAAAAGAACCTGATTAAAGCCCTGAAACCTGTATTTGAAAAAACAAATAAAACAAATTTCAGAATAAGCAGGCATTTTATAAATAAAGCACTTACAATGGCGAAAGAATCCTGATTATGGAAACCAGAGCATTCAAACGGGTAAATGGGTAAAGGTCGATGCCTTTTGCTCCAACCAAAAATCACCCCGTGATTTTTAAAAACTGCGTCTCCGCGGCTCTGCGAGAGGTTGACACCCTCCGCCAGCATTTGTTACTTTTCAGTAACTAACAAAATGGTTAGTTACAATATAGTGAGTTATTATTTGGTTAGTTACCAAAAAGTTTGTTATCTTTGAGATACAATCCGGAAAAAGCATGGAAACACCGTTTGTTTTTGGGAAAATTGCTTCGGGCAAATCGTTTACCAACCGAAGGGAAGATTCCCGACGTCTGGTCAACAATTTTGAATCAGGAACCAACACGATTCTTATCTCACCCCGTCGATGGGGCAAATCATCACTGGTGCACCATGCGGTTAGTGAATACCATGCGACCCACGGGAAAATCCGGTTCATCATGTTAGATCTGTTCAAAGCCCGCACAGAGGAACAGTTTTATGAAATGCTTGCCCGGGAAACACTCCTGGCCTTCTCCTCGCGCATAGACGATATCGTAAAGGCAAGCAGGACCTTGCTGGGACGGTTCCTTCCCAAAGTCACCTTTAGCCCCTCGCCAGATATGGAGTTTGAATTGAGCATGGACTGGGAAGAAATCAAAAGGGCACCCGATGAAATTTTGCATCTGCCGGAGAAACTGGCAGCACAAAAAAAGTGCAAAGTTGTTGTTTGTATAGATGAATTCCAAAACATTGCAAACTTTGAAGAGCCTCTGGGGTTTCAGAAAAAACTGAGGGCTTCATGGCAATTGCACAAAAACACCTCTTACTGCCTCTATGGAAGCAAAAAGAACATGATGATCAATGTTTTCAACAGCGCCTCCATGCCTTTTTACAAATTTGGAGACATCCTTTTCCTGGAAAAGATAAAATCTGAAGACTGGCATGGTTATATCCGGGGACAATTCAGGAAAACAAAAAAGAAAATTACCATTGGGGCCATCAAGCTTATCATCGGACTTGCCGCTAACCACCCTTATTATGTGCAACAACTGGCACAATTATCATGGCTGCGCACCACCGAAAAATGTGACACCACCACTGTACAGGAAGCTTTTTCCGGCCTGACCCAACAGCTCAGTATGCTGTTTCATGCCCAGATGGACAATCTGAGCAATACCCAGATCAACTTTCTGAAAGCTGTTATCGATAAAGTACAACAGCTCAGTGCCAGGGAAACCATCGGCAAATACCGGCTGGGCACCTCTGCCAATGTGCAGCGTATCAAACAGGCACTGCTGCTCAAAGAGGTTATTGATGTTACACCCGCCGGGGTGGAGTTGCTGGATCCGGTATTTGAACAATGGCTGAAGGATTATTATTTTGCATGAGGAGGGGTATTCGGGTAGTGCGGGTGTAAAAGGTTGGGCAATTAATAAAAAGGACGGTATATAGAGAATCTCCGGTTCTTATCATAGCTCTGCACAGGGTACAATGCGATCCCTCCTCCCGCGAATGCGGGATAGGGAGGAATGTCTGAAGGACAGGGTGGGTAAGCTAAATCCGGATGCTTCCAGTTCCTCCGGAAGCTGGAAGACCCTGCGGGGCTTTCCACTTTCATCCCGCATCCCTTCGGTCGCGGGATTTCGGGCTACACCCTCAACCTTTGAGCTTTCAGCGCTGTTTTTCTCTTTCCTCTTTTCACTTTTCACTTTTCTCTCGTCTCTAATCTCTCCACCCCATAATACTCCCCCACCAACCGGTTAACCCAATGCTCACCATCAGGGAAGATATCCAGGAAGTGGATGGTGGCGGGCGGGTTGCGCAGCGGGGGCACGGTCAGGGTGGTTTCTCCTTGCTGCAGGGCTTCGTTGATGAGGGCTTCGCGCTGGTGCATGGCACGGTTGTAAGGTGCTGCGCGCAAAGCAAGGTCGTGCCAGGCGCGGGGCACATTGCCACCAAATACCACCTCGCCACCGGGGATTTTCACAAAATTCACCATCAGCGACAGGGAAATGAGCAGGGCCATGACTTTCAGGCTTCTGTCCTGAAATACGGGCCATCCTTTCACCGTTTTCTCACCAGAATGATGGCGCACCGCCACCAGCAATCCCACCAGCCACAACAGCCAGAATGGGGAAAGGAAGTTGTACACCCGCAAAGGCGGGTTGATACCCATGCTCCAGGCAGGGATAAAGAGCAATCCCCACAATATAACCTGACCTGCAACAAAAACACCCAACGGATGCTTTACCAGACGGACCAGCCACCGTGGCAATCCGGGGGCTTTTCGGTCTGACCAGCCTGCGGGAATCCTTATCAGGTGCAGCCACGGAAAAACCAGCAACACCAAAAGCCACAGCGAGATACTCTGCAGGTGGATGGCATTGAGTTTGACCAGAGAGACCAGGCTGATGTACAGGGCATCCCACAGGTTGCTGTTGTTGGCAAAGAAAACCATCCGGCGGGCATTACCGGGAGAAAGGAAAAGCAGCAAGAAGCCAATTGCCAGGGCCAGGAGCAGCCATACCTTGAGTGGCACATCCGCTTTGCTGCTGCCCCAAACGCACCAGGATCCAACAACCAATAAAACCGTAACCGCTGCCATTTCGTTGAATCCCACTATACCAAAAACAGAAAGTACCAGCAACACCTTCAACAACAGCGGCTTGGGCTTCTGCAGCAAACCGCCCCCAAGAAAGAAAAACAATATCAGCGGCCAGGTATACACCACTATCCCCGAGTACCAGTAGAGGCTGTCGGCGGTGCCCGGCATCACCTGGAACCAGATCAACAAAAACGCCCCGGCCGCCAGGCTGTACATGCCTTTGTGAGGCACTCCCGCCAGCAGCCCCTTCCAGAACCATCGCACCGATACTCCCAATACCAAAAGGGTGGCCGCCACCAGCAAGCGGTAGAGCCAGAGGTGT
>SLQX01000292.1 GCA_007131245.1 Bacteroidales bacterium | reverse complement strand
CCGTTTTTTCATTATACGGCAAATCGAGTAGGAGGAAAATAAAGTAGTTTGCCTCCGGCTTCCTTCAGATTCCACCTCGCGATGGACACCCTTGCCTTTGGCTAATAGTTGGCGACTACAACCCCCCATAGTGGACTTTCACCACCAAGTTACAGGCCATGCACGGCACGCTAAAAAAGCCCGCAATCAATTTGGATTTGCGGACTTTTTTGTATGGATGAATTTTATCCGATTCTACGTTCTTTTAACTGTGAGAGTTTGTTCATCAATCTCATCAGGTCCTAAAGCGTTTTCCCGGGATATTGCCCGAGTGCTTTCTCCAAAGCATTCATTGCATTTTTCAGATCATCTACATTAAGTACATACGAAATTCGCACTTCATTCTTTCCTGCTCCGGGAGTAGAGTAAAAGCCGGTTGCAGGCGCCATCATTACCGTTTGATTTTCATGCTCAAAATCTTCAAGCAACCATTGACAGAATTTGTCAGAGTCATCGATGGGCAGGCTGGCTGTTACGTAAAAGGCACCTTTAGGCTTTGGACAAACCACCCCTTCCATTTTACTCATCATTTCTACCACAACATCACGGCGTTTTAGATATTCTCCCATTACCTCGGTAAAATAACTATCAGGAGTTTCCATGGCAGCTTCGGCGGCGATTTGACCCAGGGATGGGGGGCTCAGTCTGGCTTGTGCAAACTTCAGGGCAGTAGACATAACCTCTTTATTGCGGGAAATCATGGCTCCGATGCGCACACCACAGGCACTGTAACGTTTGGAAACGGAATCGAACAATACCACATTATCCTCAATGCCCTCAAGATTCATCACTGAATGATGTACTGTACCATCATAGCAAAACTCCCGGTAAACTTCATCGGCAAATAAAAATAAGTCATACTTTTTCACAATCTGACGAAGCACCTCCAACTCATCGGCAGAATAAAGATAACCCGTAGGGTTGTTGGGGTTGCATACCATGATTGCCTTCGTGTTTGGACCAATGGCCTTCTCAAACTCAGAGATGGGAGGCAAAGCAAAGCCTGATTCAATGCTGGAAATGATGGGTTTAACCTTTACTCCGGCACTAATGGCAAATCCGTTGTAGTTGGCATAAAAAGGCTCGGGAATAATGATTTCATCACCGGGGTTGAGGCAGGATTGCACACCAAAAAGGATAGCCTCTGAAGCTCCTGCGGCAACAATAATCTGCTCAGGATCTATGTGAATATTGTGCTTGCGGTAATATTCACACATTTTCTCACGATAAGAAAGAATTCCGGCCGAATGGCTGTAAGCAATTACATCAATATCCAGATTGTGCATGGCATCGATCATCGACTTTGGAGTGGGGATATCGGGTTGCCCGATATTCAAATGATAAACTTTTCTGCCCGCTTTTTTTGCTTTCTCCGCGAAGGGAACCAGCTTGCGTATGGGGCTTTCAGGCATCTGACGGCCTTTATCTGATATTTTAGGCATAACTGTACTTTTTATTGAAATTGACATTGATTCATAAGTCCGGCAAAGATTGTAAATATTTCACTAATTACCTAACCCCCCAGAGCCAGTTCATAGAATTTCGCGGGATAACCTGTAGAAAGTAAAATAAAGGATCACGGGGGTGGCGATAAATGACACCACCTTTTAACCCAGGCCTGTAAAAAGAAAAACCATTCCTGTAAAAGACAGTAATAAATTCTGTTAGATCTTCTTTATGGGTTTCATCCCCTTTTGGGGTAAAGGACGTAAACAACTTTCAATCTTTGGCGGGTTTTACGTTTCCCTTGATTTTGATGAGTGTGGTGGTTGCCCAGGTATTGGCATGTAGGGTTAGCACCTTGTCGATGGGGCCAATCCTTGATGTATTGAGCCGGAATTGCAAATTCTCTTTTTGCCCGGGCTGCATCAGTCCACGGGGCCAGGCTGGCACCGACAGCCCACAACCCCCGCGTACATTTACAATCCGTAGAATCTTTTCGGAGCGGTTATGAATGGTAATGTTTTTCAGAGCGGTTTCACCCTGGCGTAAGGTTCCCAGGTCAATATATTCTGTTTCACCCTGCAAAATCAATGCTTTTCCATCAAAAACGAGTTCGCCGGGCTCATCTGCCACCAGGCAAACCGAAATCAAACTAAAAACAAATGCACAAAAAATTCTCATTGTCTGCTTATTAGTATTACGGATAATCCCATTTTGACCCTTAACTTATCTTTGTCCTGAAAGGTCAAAATATCATACATTTTTCTGGTACTAAGATAACGTAATTGTGAAAACAATGCAGGTAGTTTTTGAGACCCTTACATTATTATCTATCAAATAGGGATAAAGGTCCATTGCCGACTGCCCAAATAAAATCCAGCCCCAACACCAAGTGTCGTAGAGGGTTGGTATGCCACAATTGGCAGGATTATTGATTTGCAAACCACATCTTTTTTATTCATAAACAGATGTTTCCAGCAAGCTCAGAGATGAAAACTCACATGGATGGTAAGGGAGTCCGTTGCGATGAATTACTTTTTCCTCAATAACCCAATGACAAAAGTGGAAATTTCCATAAGAATACTGATTTTTAAAAGCTTTTTTTAGTCTACATTTGTAAAACAAACCATTCAATCAACAAGTTAAATCTTATCCAACTATGCGTAAAAATCAAACAGGTTTTTCAGTTTTTCCCGGGATTTTACTCTTTTCCTTATTAATTCTTATATCAGGAGAACTAATAAGTCAGTCACGCCTCTATAATGCAGTAATGGACAACAACAGATCACGCACCAACAGATATCTGTCGCGGGGAGACAACCCCAATGGAGATGGTAATCCGCAGTACATCCCCCTTATAGGTGCCGCGGAGGTGAACCACTATCGCATAGCCGTAATTTTGGTTGAAAACAATGCCAACGTCAATATTCAAAACCACATTGGCTTTACGCCGCTGATGGAAGCAACCATTCAACGCAATCGCCGGATAATGAACTTTCTCATTAACAACGGAGCAGACCTTGAATTGCAGGCCAATAATGGAGCCACTGCACTTATCGTAGCAGTCAATGCAAATAACACACGGGAAGCCAGGATGTTACTTGAAAACGGGGCAGAACCCAACACAACAGATATGAATGGAGTTACCCCCCTTATGCGTGCCATGCATATTGGTGATAATATTGAACTTGTTAACCTGCTGGTAGAGCACGAAGCCCATATGGATGAAAGGAATCCCGAAGGCAAGCCTGTAATAATGATTTATCCTTACAGAAACAGAATTCCTGCGCATCAGGAACTGATCCGCCTGGGAGCTGACGTTAATATCCAGGATAAAGAAGGGCAAACACCCCTCATTAAAGCAGTACTGGAAGGGAACCTGGAAATGGTAAAAATACTCATTGAAAACGAGGCTGATCCTCACATTAAGGATAACACAGGAGCCTCAGCCCTTGACTACGCCCTCGTGCAAATGGAAATCAGGGAGTATTTTGATTCGCTTAAAGAATAGTTTCAACAAGGGCTGTTAATTATAAACATCTAAAAAGAAATGCCATGAGCCTGAGAAAAAATTGGAACAAGCTGACCATAAACACCAAGTTTACTGTGATGATTTTAGTATTGGTAATATTTATCATATCAGCACTGGGCGTGGTCGTTTATGTAAGTCGGCAGTCAGACGAAATTCAACAGAATACCGACAGGTTCGAATCACATACCAACGACTTGCATGCATTACTGCAGGTTCACTACCAGGGGAAGTTGGAATATGCCAACCTGGCCCTGCAAGTTGCTGATGAGATACTCAACCATGCCGGGACAATTACCTATGACACCCTAAGCATAGGTGTTTCTGCCATCAATCAACAAAGCAACCAGGCGCGAAATGTGGATATTTATCCCTTGTTGGTCGACAACCGCCCGCTTTGGAATAACTATTCTCTGGTTGACAGGATATCCTCACAGACAGACGCAGAGGTTACCATTTACCAAAGAATTGACGGAGGATTTTTAATGTTGTCCACCAGCGCAAGAGACAGCAGGGGGCAGCGACTTACCGGCACCTACATTCCAGATGGTTCGCCTATGGCCCAGGCATTTGTTAACAACGAAAACCACCAGGGAAGGATTGAATTAGAGGATGAAAGCTATCTAACAGCCGCCCAACCCATCATTATTGATGGTCAGGTGGAAGCAGGCCTTTCGGTGAGGGTGCCTGATAAAGACCTGGCATATCTGCAAACAATGTTTTCGGAAATTAATTATTTGGAATCGGGCTACCCCATGCTCATCGACAACCAAGGTAATATCCTCATACACCCCACCCAGGAAGGTATCGATATATCGGGTTCCAGTCTTTTTGAAACCATTCAGCAAATGCAGCAGGGTGGATATTTCTACCAATGGCCGGAGGACGATCCATCGGCCGAGGAGAGACGACTCTTTTTCAGGTATTTTGAACCCTATGAAACCTGGGTTGCAGTAACCGTTTCCGAAGATGATTTTCTCAAACGCGCACTGGCAGAGTCGCGTAACCTGGTGCTTATTGGAATCTTCAGCGCCGTTATCGTTCTGATTATTTTTCTGCGGTTTATTATGAAAAGAATAACAGACCCTATCATTGATATATCTTCAAGGCTTGAAACCCTTGCTCTGGGAACTAAAACGGCAACCTACCAAACACAGCGTGAAGATGAAATTGGGAAAATTGCTCAGTCACTCAATAAGCTCATAGAGGGTTTGAATGCAACGGCTGTTTTTGCCAATGAAATCGAGAAAAAGAATTTTGACCATGAATTCAAACCTTTGAGTGATGAAGATATACTGGGCAATGCACTTATAGATATGAAGGAGAGCCTGAAAAAAGCGGAGCTGGAGGATGAGAAACGCCGTAAAGAAGATGAGAAACGAAACTGGACAACGGAAGGTCTGGCCCGGTTCAGCGACATCTTGAGACAAAATAACGACAATCTGGAGGTCCTTTCTTTCGACATTATCCGAAACCTTGTAAAATACCTGAATATCAACCAGGGAGGACTTTTCATCCTCAATGATGAAGATGAAAACAACAAGTTTTTGGAATTGATGGCTTGCTATGCTTTTGATCGGCAAAAGTTTCTTACCAAAAAGGTGGAAATAGGAGAAGGTTTAACCGGGACATGTTTCCTTGAAAAGCAAACCATCTACCTGAAGCAAATTCCCGATGATTATATCAACATTACCAGTGGCTTGGGAGATGCATCCCCCAATACACTTCTGATAGTACCCTTAAAACTCAATGAGGAGATTTACGGGGTGGTCGAGCTTGCCTCATTCCGTGAGCTGGAGCCTCATGAAATAGAATTTTTGGAAAAAATAGCTGAAAGCATTGCATCTACCCTTTCAAGTGTAAAGATCAACCTTAAAACAGCACAGTTGCTTGAACAGTCGCAGCAACAAGCAGAGGAGATGAAAGCACAGGAAGAAGAGATGAGACAAAACATGGAAGAGTTGGAAGCCACACAGGAAGAAATGGCCCGTAAAAGTGAAGAACAAAAAGTGAAAGATGAAGAAGTACAGGCCGATCTGAAACAAAAAATGGAAGAGATGCATGCTCAGGAAGAGGAACTACGCCAAACCATGGAGGCCATGGAGGACAACCAGGCCGAGATAGAACGGGTGAAAAACGAGTTAGGAGCCCTGGTAGACAATATGCCGGGAATTGTATATCAATGCTTGCCGGATGAAGATTTCACTATGGATTACATAAGTGATTATTGTGAAAAAATTACCGGTTATACAGCTGATGACTTTGTAAAACATCGTTCGGTAGTATTTGCCGAATTAATCCACCCCGATGACATTGACAAAGTAAACAAGGCCATCGAGGAAGCCATGCAGAAAAAATCCAACTTTTACACCGAATACCGAATCAAAGATAATAAAGGAAACTACCACCATGTGGGAGAGCATGGCTCTTTGCTCATGGACAAATCGGGCGAAATACACCATCTGCAAGGTCTTGTCTTTGAACTCAAACAATAGCCATTGTATGCGCTAACCCTATCGGGCCAAAGTTTTTCATCAACAAAGTGGCTAAAAGGATAATCCCTTTTACCTTCGGGAATTATGTGTACTTTTGCAAAAAAATAAAAACAGGAAGATGGGGTGTTTTTTATGAGACTCATAAAGACACGAGCAACTATAATCCAACACCCTTACAACAATTTTTCATTCCCAGCAAACCCATAAACATTTAACATACATTGGAAACAAAAACAGTCAGCAGCAAGAAAAAAAACGCTTTATTGAGTAAAGAGATCACCCGCAGAAGAACCTTTGGCATCATCAGTCACCCCGATGCCGGCAAAACCACCCTTACAGAAAAGCTGTTGCTTTTTGGAGGCGCCATCCAAACGGCAGGAGCTGTAAAATCCAACAAGATAAAGCAGGGAGCCACATCTGATTTTATGGAGATAGAAAGACAAAGAGGAATTTCGGTAGCCACATCGGTTATGGGGTTTGAGTACCAGGGCATCAAAATCAACCTGCTGGACACCCCGGGTCACCAGGACTTTGCCGAAGACACCTATCGCACCCTGACTGCTGTAGACAGTGTAATACTGGTTATTGACTGCGCAAAAGGTGTGGAAACCCAAACCGAAAAACTCATGAAGGTTTGCCGCATGCGCAACACCCCGGTTATCATTTTTGTGAATAAGCTTGATCGAGACGGTCAGAACGCTTTTGATATCCTTGATGAAATAGAAGAAAAGCTGCAAATCAAAGTAAGGCCTGTTACCTGGCCCATTGGCATGGGTAAAGAATTCCAGGGGGTTTATCATCTTATAAATAACCAGATATACTTTTTTAAGCCCAACAAGCAAAAGCTGGGGGATGAAATCACCCAAATTGACTCTATTAACGACCCTGTTTTGGATGAGCTCATTGACGACCATGCACAAACCTTAAGAGATGATGCTGACCTGGTGGAAGGGGTGTATGATCCTTTTGATGAAAACTCCTATTTGAGCGGCGATGTGGCCCCGGTTTTCTTTGGAAGTGCTTTAAACAACTTTGGAGTAAAAGAATTGCTGGATACTTTTGTGAAAATTGCCCCCCCGCCTATGGAACGAAATTCAGATATGCGCCAGGTGGATCCCACAGAAGAGGACTTCAGTGGTTTTGTGTTTAAAATCCATGCCAACCTTGATCCCAGGCATCGTGACCGTATCGCCTTTTTGCGTATATGCTCAGGCAAATTCGAAAGAAACAAAAACTATCTGCACGTAAAGCAAGGAAAGACTTTTAAGTTCAGCAACCCCACAAGCTTTATGGCCAATGACAAATCCGTAATTGAAGAAGCTTTCCCGGGAGATATTGTGGGGCTGCATGATACGGGCAATTTCCGTATAGGCGATACCCTCACCACGGGAGAAAAGATCATTTTTAAAGGAATTCCCACTTTCTCTCCCGAAATTTTCAAAGAGCTGGTAAATACCGACCCGATGAAATCCAAACAGCTTGAAAAAGGGATCAAGCAGCTTACAGATGAAGGAGTGGCGCAGCTATTTACACAGCAGCCCGGAAACCGCAGAATCATTGGAACAGTGGGAGAACTGCAGTTTGAGGTTATTCAATTCAGGCTTTTGCATGAATATGGAGCATCCTGCAGGTTCGATTTTATCAACTTTCACAAAGCCGTTTGGGTTACCTCCGACAATGCCCGCCAGCTTGAAGAGTTTGTAACCCAAAAGTACCGCAATATTGCCACCGACAAATACGGAAACTACGTTTTTCTTGCCGAATCAGAATGGCTACTAAAAAGGTCCATGGAAAACTTCCCCGATTTGAAGTTTCATTTTTCCTGGGAAGTGATTTAAACGGGAGCCTTTTATAACTCCGGTATTGGCAAGTACGACCAGGATCTTTGAATTTATTTAACTGCATTTTCATCCTAAAGGAAAAAATATTTAATGAATTATTACAGGTTCTTCGTTTCAAACAGCAGAATTCTGATTTTTGCCATTATTCTTACTTTTTTTTCGGGCTTTGGGCAAACATTCCTTCTGTCTTTGTATATCCCTGAAATCATTAAAGAATTTGACATTAGCCAGGGGGCCTATAGCCGTATTTATGCTATCGCAACACTATGCAGCGGCATTACCATCATTTTTGCGGGTAAGTTCATCGATCGAATACCGCTTCAAAGGTTTACCCTTTTGGTTATTACCGGCATCATTGCGGCCAATCTCTTAGCTGGCATATCCATAAACCTTTACATGCTCTTTGTGGCGATTTTCATGCTACGTTTTTTCGGACAGGGGATGTTGACTCACACATCCATGACCGCTATGGGACGGTATTTTTCCAAGGCACGGGGTAAAGCCCTGAGTATCGCTTACCTGGGATTTCCAATGGCAGAAGCTGTTTTCCCAATTTCTGTGGTTTCGGTTATCATGTTGCTGGGATGGCGGGAGTCTTTTCTTTTGAGCGCAGCAGTAATACTAGTAGTTCTATTGCCACTGGTTTTCTTTCTGCTTAAAAATTTCAATAAAAGTAAAATCCGGGAAGAAGGCATACTGGCACCCCAGGCAAAAGCCAGCCCGGAACAGGATCGTTACTGGAGTCAACGGGATATTATCAGGAAAGCAGATTTTTACACCTTTGCGCCTACGGCTTTTATTACAGGTTTTACCCTTACAGCTTTGTTTTTCTTCCAAACTTTTATAGCTGAATTCAAGGGATGGACCATAGAGTGGATGGCATTAAACATCGGCGCCTATGCTGTCTCTTCTTTGGTATTCTCCATCGCTGCAGGCCCCCTAACCGACAGGTTCACAGCCAGGAAAATTTTCCCTTTTGTTTTGGTTCCTATGGCCTTGGGTATTGCAACACTTGCCCTGCATTCACATCCGGCAACGACAACCATCTTTTGGTTTTTAGTAGGGATGTCAGCAGGGGCAAATCCCACTGTTTCCAATGCATTGTATGCAGAAACATTTGGGGTAAAAAGCCTGGGGAGTATCCGCAGCATCTTTACCTTTGTAATGGTTATCAGTACCGCTGCAGGCCCTGTTGTTTACAGTTCAATACTGGAGAGCAATTTTAACTTTAACCAGATCCACTTAATCCTTTCAGGTGTCATCCTGCTGAATATTGTGTTCGTATTTCTGCGAAGCCGCAGTAATACAAGCCGCTTGGCTTCATGATCACACCTCCTCAGATACTTTTCTTTCCAGGGACTTGAAACCATGTCCCAATATTTCTGATGCCTCAATTACCGTAAGGAATGCACCTGGATCAATTTGATTTACGTAATCGGTTAGAATGGCCAGCTCGCGCCTGTTTACATTCACAAATAGAATTTTCTTTTCTGCTTTGTTGTACATGCCTTTGCCTTCCAGTATGGTACCTCCACGCTTTAAATCATGCAAAATCTTTTGGCTTATCTCCTCATATTTATCGGATATAATAAACAAGGTTTTCTCATAACTAACCCCCTCCATGGTAATATCTATCACCTTTCCGGTAACAAAAATTACAATCCACGAATACAGAGGTATCCGCCAATCACCGAAAGCAACCAAACCAAAAAGTACAATGATGGAATCCACGATTATCAGCAGCTGACCCAAAGGCATGCGTGTATATTTAGCAGCTATCATAGCTATAATATCCGATCCACCAGAGGTAGCCCTGGATTTAAAGATCAAACCCAGCCCAAAACCAATCAGCACGCCGCCAAAAATGGATGACAATAGCGCATCATCCTCCACAAGGGGCATATCTCCCCAGTAGTAAGCCAGTAAATCAATAAATACAGAAGCAAGGATAAACCCTACAACCGTTTTAATGCCAAAACGAGGTCCAAGAATTTTTATCCCCAACAAAGTAAGCGGGATATTTAGTGCCAGCCCGGTTAAGCCTACAGGCACTCCCCAAAGGTGATACAATACAATACCTATCCCGTATACACCCCCGGGAACAATTTTATATGGGGTTATAAAAAACACAAACCCTGCTGCCAAAATAAACGAACCCAGCAAAATAAGAGAGTAAGATACAAACCATCTGCGGGAAAATATCTTTTCTTTTGATACAAAAGCCATATGTCTTCGATTAAGATTTTTTAACTTAATAAGTTTTGAGGCCGCAAAGGTAAGTAGATTTTTCCTGTTCAGGTTGCTTTTTAAGTAATATTACGCTAGATATTGGCATCAATATTATTACTTTTGCCTTCTCAATTACATTACAGTACGACCATCATGACCCATACAAGCCAAAAAGAAGTTAAAAGTGCTCTCATAAGCCTTTTTCATAAAAAACCAGCCCGCAATCTCATCCAAAAACTTGCAGAAGCCGGCGTAAGGCTTTATTCCACTGGAGGAACTCTGAAATACATTCAGGAAATGGGGTATGATGCCTTAGCGGTAGAAGATATCACACAGTACCCCTCTGTTTTTGGCGGCAGAGTCAAAACACTTCATCCAAAGATTTTTGGTGGGATTCTGCACAGAAGGGACGTTCCTGAGGATTTACAGGAAATGGAAAGTTTTCGGATTCCTTCCATTGATATGGTGGTGGTTGACTTGTATCCATTTGAGGCAACAGTATCATCAGGTGCTTCACAAGAGGAAATTATCGAAAAAATAGATATCGGTGGTGTTTCGTTAATCCGTGCAGCAGCCAAAAACTTTAAGGACACCTGGATTGTGCCTTCGGCTCAATGGTTTGATAAAGCAACACAGATTATTGAACAGCAAGGAGTGAAAACAAGCTTCCAACAAAGAAAAGAATTTGCTGCGGAGGCTTTTAACATTTCATCTCATTATGATACAGCCATTTACTCATACATGGCCCAGGGCGAAGAACAAGCCTGCAAAATCAGCATTCCACAGGCCAACAGCCTCAGATATGGTGAAAACCCGCATCAAAAGGGTATTTTTTACGGAAATGTTCAGGAGGTGTTCTCACAACTACATGGCAAAGCTCTCTCTTACAACAACCTTTTGGATATACATGGTGCTGTATCCTTAATTTCAGAGTTTGATGATTGTACATTTGCCATCATCAAGCATACCAATGCATGTGGAGTTGCTTCACGCTCTACCATACAACAGGCTTACCAGACAGCCCTGGCTTCGGACCCGGTTTCTGCTTTTGGCGGAATACTTATTGCCAATCGAAACATTGACCGGGATACTGCGTATGATATCAATAAGTTGTTCTTTGAAGTTATACTGGCACCCGGGTTTGATAAAGAAGCCCTGCAATTGCTGCAACAAAAAGAAAAAAGAATTATCCTTCAGCTCAACAATTTACACCAACCAGCCTGGCAATACCGTTCCGCATTAAACGGAATCCTTGCCCAATCAGTTGACAATGCTCAAACCCCTGCAGATAAATGGACTCCGGCAACTCTAAATACTCCCAACAGCAAACAAGAGCAGGATTTGCTTTTTGCCAACAAAATTGTAAAACACACAAAGTCCAATGCCATTGTACTGGCAAAGGAACAACAACTGCTTGCCGCAGGTACAGGGCAAACATCCAGGGTAGATGCACTAAAACAGGCAATCAGCAAAGCCAAAGAGTTTGGACATAACCTTGAAGGAGCAGTGATGGCATCAGATGCCTTTTTCCCATTCCCCGATTCAGTGGAAATTGCCGGCAAAGAGGGAATAAATTCTGTTATTCAGCCAGGAGGTTCGGTAAGAGACCAGCAATCAATCGACTTTTGTAACAATCATAACATCACCATGGTGATGACAGGCATCAGGCATTTTAAACATTAACAATCACTTACTTAAAAATAACATACAATGGGTTTATTTTCCTTTTTAACCAAAGAAATCGCAATTGACCTCGGAACGGCCAATACCGTTATTATTCATAATGATAAGGTTGTAGTAGAGGAGCCCTCTATCGTGGCCATAGACCGGGCAAGCAACAAAGTAATCGCTGTAGGGCGCAAAGCCATGATGATGCATGGCAAAACCCATGAAAATATAAAAACCCTTCGTCCACTGCGTGATGGCGTAATTGCAGACTTTCAGGCTGCCGAATCCATGATCCGGGAGATGATCAAGATGTGTGATACCAAGAAGCCCTTTTTCCCTCCTTCACTCAAAATGGTTATTTGTATTCCTTCAGGCATCACAGAAGTGGAAGAAAGAGCAGTGCGCGACTCATCAGAGCAGGCAGGAGCCAAGGAAGTGCGACTTATCCACGAACCCATGGCGGCCGCCATAGGCATTGGTATTGATGTGTTGGAGCCAACCGGTAATATTGTAGTGGATATTGGAGGAGGGACCAGCGAAATAGCTGTAATCGCGCTGGGAGGAATTGTTTGCAACAAGTCTATCCGCATTGCAGGAGATGACTTTAATAATGATATTGAAGAATATATGCGCAAGCAACACAACATCCTTATTGGAGAAAGAACGGCTGAAAAAATTAAATTTGAGGTGGGTTCGGCTACCACAGAGCTCGACAACCCTCCCGAAGACATCGCCGTTCATGGTAGAGATATGATGACAGGCATACCCAAAGAAATTGTTATTAGTTATACAGAGATAGCACAATGCCTGGATAAATCCATCACCAAGATTGAAGCAGCCGTATTGAACGCCCTTGAAATGACTCCTCCGGAACTTGCAGCAGACATATACCGTACAGGTATTTACATGGCAGGAGGAGGCTCTCTGCTCAGAGGACTGGACAAGCGTATTTCCAATAAAACAAAACTTCCCGTCCATGTTGCAGAAGACCCCCTGAGAGCTGTGGCCAGAGGAACAGGAATTGCACTTAAAAACTTTGATAAGTTTCCATTCCTGATTAAATAAGTTGGTCCGGGAAACAGAACACTGTCCGTTTCCTGATTAAGTGTCCGTTCAGCTCCTAAATAATAGCAAGCAAAGTGGATTTACAATTTGGGAACATTAGTGCTGGCCTTTCTACTGATTTTGTTCCTAAATCCACGCCGCTCCCATCAAATTATAGTAATAGAGGTTCAGCAAATGACCGATGCGTAATTTATTTAACTACATAGCAAAGTATCACTTCTTTTTCCTGTTTGTTTTTTTACAGGTGATTTCTATTATGCTTGTTATTCAAAATCACCATTATCATCGATCGCTTTTTATCAACTCATCCAACTTTCTGGCAGGCAATCTATATGATATGCGTAACAATGTGGTTCAATACTTTGCCCTCAAAAGCATTAATGAGCAACTTGCCCAGGAAAATCAGGCCCTGATGGAAAAGTTTCCAGAGAGCTTTATGAAAACAGATCAGCAAATATTTGAATTCAGGGATACCCTTCACCAGAAACAATTTCGCTATATCAATGCAAAAATCATCAATAATTCTGTCAGAAACAGGAACAACTATCTGACCATCAACAAAGGGAGTATGCATGGCGTACAACCAGATATGGGTGTAATTACCACAGAAGGAGTAATAGGTATCGTGCAGAATGTGTCGAGAAATTTTAGCACAGTGATGTCTTTTCTGCATTCAGAGACACAAATCAGTGCAAAAATCAAAAAAAACAACCATTTAGGAACTATTACCTGGCAAGGATATGATTATCAAAAAGCTACCATGCTTTATATTCCACCCCATCTTGAACTAGCACGTGGTGACACAATCATTACAAGCGGTTTTTCACACATATTCCCGGAAGGGATTCCCATAGGCACCATTGATGAATTTGAAGTGAAAAGAGGTGATTACTTTTTTACAATTGAGGTTGATCTTTTTATCGACTTTAACCAGATAGAATATGTCAATATTGTAAAAAATGTTTTCAGGGATGAGTTAACGGAGCTTGAGCAAAGCCAATAGCAGGGCCTTTATTAAAAAATATTCAAATGGAATTTACTGCATTGAAATATTTTGGAAGGTTTATTGTCATTATTTTTATTCAAATAATGATACTAAACCACATTTATTTCGGAGGTTATATCACCCCGTACATTTATCCTTTATTTATATTAATGATGCCCTTCAGCATCAAAGGATGGGTTTTACTGGTTGTGGCTTTTTTTTCAGGTCTTACCATGGATATGTTTTCAAACACACCCGGAATGCATTCCTCGGCTACCGTTTTGATTGCATTCCTGCGACCAGCCGTCATCAATTTTATTTCCACCAAAAAAGAATTTGAAACCAGCACTGAACCTTCATTTTCGGTAATGGGCAAAACCGGTGTGTTTTTTTATGTTTTGATACTTATATTTGTTCATCATTTCTCCATGTTTTTACTTGAAACATTCAGACTTGACGAAATCGGGGCTGTGTTTATGCGGTCATTATTTAGCACCATAGCCTCAGTGGTGGTTATTATGCTGGCTTTTTTATTTTCTGGAAGAACAAAAAAGGTAAGAATATAACCGTTTCAAAATCGTTGAAAAGAACAACCATTACTTTGATTATGCCTTACACACTCAGCCAAAAAACCAAAAATTAAGTCAATATTTTTTAGCTAAACACACCTTATAAATCTATAAAACACGGGTTAAAAATTCTTAAACCATATTTGATACCATCACATTGGGTTAATTTTGCATCAGTGGAAAACTAAAAGACAGAAAACAAAAGACAGGATTTCTAGGCGGGAGATAGTTTACCACCAGCAACAAACTCATTAATTATTTTGCCGGTGAAAAAGTATTTGTCACACATATTCATACCTCTCATCCTATTTATCTTCAGTGCCTGTCAGGAAAAATACGCTGAAGACAACAAAGGCTTAACCATCTCAGGAAAGTTGGAAAATGGGGCATCAATGCCCATCTACATTTGGGAACTAACCCCATCAGAGCTTATCCCTCTGGACACCATTATCACTGATGCTAATGGCAATTTTGTTTACAGCACAGAGGCAACTGACGCTGGATTTTACCGATTAGGCGCAGGCAGCCCCAGTGATTTTATCACTCTGGCAGCCGAACCCAATGAGCACATCACCCTTACAGCCAATGCTGCTAACCTCAGAGAATCTTACAATGTCGAAGACTCTCCCGGCTCATACCTGCTATGGCAATTGAATCGTAAGACTTTATTGGCCGAAGAAAAGACTGACTCACTCAGAAAGGAATACCGTGAAAGCCGTTACGAGCCCAACTTTGCCCAGCTACGAAGCGAACTAAAAAAGGAATACCGGTCGGTTAAAAAAGAACTGAAAAATTTCACCATCAACCTCATCGAAACGAACCCCGGCTCACTTGCATCCATCCTTGTGCTTTATCATCACTTTGAAGATAACCTCATGCTGGATATAACTGACCATTTCCAGTACTTTAACACACTCAGTGAATCTCTCTGCAGAAATTACTCATCAAACAAGCATGTTATCAATTTAAAAAAGCGGGTAAACGATTTCAAAAGGAATGAACAACAAAGGATGCAAAATGAGTCTACCCTTGCCCCAGGGATGCCTGCACCCGAAATATCCCTGCCCAACCCACAGGGAAACTACATCAGATTGTCTTCCTTCAAAGGAAGTATCACTTTAGTTAATTTTTGGGCCGCCTGGTGCCCACCCTGCCGTGAAGCCAACCACGTGCTGGGAAACCTTTATGAGCAATACAATGAGCTGGGTTTTGAAATTTATGGAGTTTCGCTTGACAGAACACGTGAACAGTGGTTGACTGCTATCGAAACAGATGAAGTGACTTGGACCCAGGTCAGTGATTTACGGTTTATGAACTCTCCTGTAGTTAGCTTATATAACATCAATGAGGTCCCGCATTATGTACTCCTTGACCGGGAAGGAAATATTATCTCCAGGAATTTCTCCATTCAGGAACTTGAAAATAAACTGGAAAGATACTTTTCTTCCACAGCATTTGCTTATTAAGCATACTGTATAATTTGTTTTGCTTGTGTTTATCGTAATCGTTCAAAAAAAGGTGGTCTGAAAGATATCAGGCCACCTTTTTCATTATCTATTGTAAAGAGTTTGTCCTGCACAAAAGTGAACTCAGAAAAATTGTCTCACCTTTACCATAGGTTTACTACAGAAAAAGCATCTTCTTCCACCCTGTAATAATTATCAGCAGGATGCTCCCAGGAAACACCCGGAGCTTTTTCATTGAGTTCAGCAATTCTTTTGTTTTTGATATCAAATATCATTACTCCATCATAATTATAAACAGGTGGGTGATAAAAGTGAGCTGTTACAAGTGGTTTTGAGGGAGATGGATTCTGCAAATGGTGAATAACGTTCAATGGCTCAAAAACAACTTCTCCTTTACGATAGCTTTTGGGCGGATGACAGGAAAGTTGAGCATCATCAGCATCGAACACAAACGACGTTTCTGTCAGCAACCCCTTTAAAACAGCAATATACCCCCAAAAGTTATTATGCTGATGTGCCGTTAGCTGATGTTGGGCAGGCCATACATTTAAAAATACCTTTATGGGTGACTCCATTAAAAAAATCCGATTATATTTTTCCAAATCAACACCCTCAAGATACCCTAAATAGTCAACGCGTGAGAAGTCAAAGCGGCTTAAAGTAGTTTTCAGAATATTGGGATCTATCTGATCCGTCTTGAGTGTTTTAAGTTTTTCAAGTACTTTTTTCATAATTACTGGCTTTTTTGGTGAACTATTATAATAAACTCCTTTGGTTTATATTCTAACTTAAACTTTAATCATAGTCAATGATACGCGTGTTAATAATAGAAATCAAATCATGCTCTTAAGCCACTAAAGATAGCAAAAATTAAAAAAAACCTATGGCATAAATCTATTAAAATACCTATAAAAGGGGAAAGAAGAAGTCAAGTATCTGAAAACTATCCTATATAATGGTTTTGATTTTTTATCTTTGCCTAAAATTATCTGGCGTGTCGAATAAGAAATACACCTACTTTGTTTCTGATGCCCACCTGGGCATACCCAGTTATGACAAAAGCCTTGAGCGTGAGAAACTGCTTGTACAGTGGCTTGATCAAATTAAAGAAGATGCCGCGGAAATTTACCTCCTGGGGGACATTTTTGATTTTTGGTTTGAATATAAAACTGTGGTGCCCAGGGGTTTTGTAAGGTTTTTTGGAAAAATTGCAGAAATTACCGATGCAGGCACACCTGTCCATTATTTTACAGGCAACCATGACATGTGGATTTTTTCTTATTTTGAAAAAGAGCTGGGCGTTGTCATGCACCGCAAACCCCTTGAAAAAAGCATCAATGGAAAACATTTCTTTATTGCTCATGGCGATGGGCTGGGCCCGGGGGATCAAGGTTATAAGTTGTTAAAAAAAGTTTTTGCAAACAGGGTTTGTCAAACATTATTTTCCTGGCTTCATCCAGGGTTTGGCACATCTCTGGCCTTATACTTTTCGCGCAGAAGCCGCCTGGCCAATGGCAAAAACGATGAAAAGTTTATGGGGGAAGATAAGGAGTACCTCATTTCCTTTTGTAAACATACCATACGTACCAAAAACATTCATTATTTTATTTTTGGTCACAGACACCTTCCCTTGGATATTGAGATAGGTCCAAAAACCCGCTATATCAATACAGGTGACTGGGTTAACCACTTTTCATATGCTGTTTTCGACGGAGAAAAACTATCCCTCAATTATTTTTTAGATCCCAAAAAGCCTTTATCAAAATAAAAACACGCTGTATCTTCTTTTTTCATCTTCAAGAGAATAATTGATATTGTACATGAATTTTTTTTGTACTTTTGCATGTGTTTAAACAACAAAAATCATCAAATAAAAAAGTGATTTTTGCAGACAAACACCAAAATGCATATCTGCCCAAATTCGGTATTTTTTTTCAAAAGATTTTTACCGCTTTTTATAGGTTTTGCATTAGTGTCTGAAACAAAGTTTAAAAAAAATGATTAACCGCTGTTTATTCAGAAATCAATGCAGGTTGTTTAACGGGATTATCAATATGCCTGAGGATACCCGTCTAATGTATAAGTATCACTACTGCTTGAATAACTCAATGCAATGGAAAGAGTGTTCACGACATAACTTTAATAAAAATCATGGAGATTGCCCTGATTTTATAATGCCCAATTCTCTTATGTCAAACAGGGAAATAGAGATTCGTTCGCAGATGGAATTAACCTATCAAGAGTAACTCCCAAAGAGCCTGGCGTTTTTCATAGCAAAGAATACAATACATTCAGGCCAATCTATCTGTAACTGTCTTCAATTTTATACAACTTCGGCTACCACAAAAGTGCTTCCACCCACAAAAACCAGGTCACGGTTATGGGCTTTTTGCCTTGCAGATGCCAATGCTTCCTCAACCGAAAAATAGGATTCCCCTTTCATTCCCAGCTGAAGTGCACTTTCTTTTAGTTTCAATACATCCAGTCCCCTGGGAACATCGGGTTTACAAAAATAATAAGTGGTATTATCTACCGGTAACAGTTTCAGTATCCCCAAAATATCTTTGTCATTCATCATGCCAAGCACAAAGTGTAAATGGCCAAAAGTGGTCATTCTGATGTTTTCCAGTATCCGAACCATGCCATCATGGTTGTGTCCGGTATCACAGATAGTAAGGGGATTTTTGCTCAGCTGCTGCCAACGCCCGGCCATTCCGGTATTTTCTACTACTTTTGCTAACCCCTTAACAGCTGCATCCAGGGGTAGTCGAAATCTACCTGCTTTGTTAATCTGCTCAATGGCTGCAAAAGCCGTACAAATATTTTCATACTGATAAGTTCCCGTCAAAGGGCTTCGAATATCTATAACATCTTCATGACATCTAAGCCGGGCTTCTATCATGGGCTGCCCGTCAACGGTTGTATACTTCGGGTTTTCCAGTTTATAGCTATCCTCAGCATATACAATGGGTGCCCCAATATCCTTTGCTTTTTCATCAAAAACAGGCATGGTTTCAATTTGCCTGCGTCCCACAACCAAAGGCACACCTGTCTTAATAATTCCAGCTTTTTCCCTGGCTATTTTGGGTAAAGTATCCCCAAGCAAATTCATATGATCCAAACCGATATTGGTTATGATCGACAGTTCAGGATGAATGATATTGGTTGAGTCAAGCCTGCCCCCCATGCCAGTTTCAACAACGGCTATATCCACTTTTTCCCGGGAAAAAAAGTCAAAAGTCATAGCTATGGTCATTTCAAAAAAGGAGGGCTGAATTTTTTCCAGGAAGTTTTTATGTTTCAAAACAAACCCCGTAATATACTCCTCAGGAATTTGTCTTCCATTAATTCTGAATCTTTCTCTGAAATCCTTTAGATGTGGAGATGTGGCCAGCCCTGTTTTGTACCCGGCCTGCTGAAGTGCAGAAGCCAGGATATGTGCAACCGACCCTTTGCCATTCGTCCCTGCGATATGAATAGATGGGAAATCATCCTGGGGGTTTCCGAGATGCTTTGCCAGGGCAATGGTGTTGTCAAGATTGGCCTTATATGCTGCCGCTCCCACACGGTGAAACATAGGAAGCTGGGCATACAGGTATTCCAGTGTTTGTGAGTAGTTCATTGAAACAAAAGGTTGGAGGGGTTATGATTATCAAAAATGCGTAAGCCATATTAACGGCTCATCGCATATTTAATTCAGCCTGATAAAATTATAGGTAATTGTTCCCTGTTGCTCATGGGCCGCATCGCTTTTTGAATCAAAGCTGGCTTTTCTGGCAGCTATTTCAGCCTCTCGCCACAAAGCTTGATCAGAAGTGGTTGTACCCCGGGCACCGGCTTCGGCCCTGGTCACCTGCCCGTTTCGGTCAACCCAAATCCTAACCACCACCTTGCCCTGCGACTGCGTGGTATAGTCAGGCAGAGGCAAGTTGTTGGCTGATCTGCCAGCCAGGCTGAACTCTACTCCATCCCCCTGACCGCCACCATCGGTGGCAGTACCATCAGTGGTTCCATCTGGCCGGCCCTGATTCCCGGGGGCACCTCCTTCTCCCTGGTTTTGACTTTCAGTGGTTCTCCTGTCACGTCCCGGGAACATCGCCCTGGGATCCACCTGGGGCTCGGGTTCGGGTTCGGGCTGTACCTCTTCCTGTGTGCTTTCCTCCGCTGGTTGTGGAGTATCCTGCTGTGTATCCTCTCTGGGTTGCTCCCTGTCCTGCTCCGAATCAGGTAATGCCACCGTCTCCTCTGTGTTCTGGGTAGCAATATCTTCTGTAGCCTGATCCGATTGCGCAGGTTCTGGCTGAGGTGGCGGTGGAGATGAAGTAAGGGGTTGACGCTGACCAGCTCCGGACTCTGTGTATCCGAGATTAACCAGCACTCCCTCTTCTTCTGGCAAAGGCAAAGGAGTTGACAGCCCAAAGTAGATAAAACCCAACAGCAGCAACCCATGAAAAATCAGGGTGCCAATGAGAGCATTGTTTTTATATTTTTGTTTTTCTTCAGTCATACTCAACGATGTGGCTGCGTAGCCAGGATAACCCGATGTTGGGTTTGATTCATACTATTGATATTATTTACTACGTCAATAACACTTACAATATACTGAACAGGCACACTCTGATCAGAGCGCAATACAACCGACCCCTGGGTTTGCCCCTCAAGAACCCCAATCAAACCAGTTTGCAGTGCATCCAAATCAACAGGTGTTTCTTCAAGGAAGATATTATACTCATCATTGATGTAGACGGTAATGGTTTGGCTGGCCATGGTGCGGCTATCGCTTGATGGGAGCAAAAGCTTAATGGCATTGGGAGCAACCAGTGTGGATGTCAACATAAAAAATATCAGCAACAGGAAAACCAGGTCAGACATGGAGGCCATGTTAAATTCGGCTTTTCTGGGGTTTCTGAGTTTAATTGCCATAGTTTGTTTTTTTAGGATGCGGGCTCGTGCAGCAAGTCCATAAATTCAGTTGCCCTGGCTTCCAGCATGAAAACAACCTTTTCGATACGCGATACCAGGATATTGTAGCAAATGTAACCGATAATACCAACAGTTAACCCTGTGATAGTGGTAATCATCGCTTCATAAATACCACCGGCAAGCAGGGAAATATCGATATTGTTTCCCGCCATAGACATATTGTAAAAAGCTCTAACCATTCCCATCACAGTACCGAGAAAACCAATCATTGGTGCAGCCCCGGCTACAGTCGACAAAAAAGCAATGTTTTTTTCCAGCTTGGCCACCTCAAGCTTACCCACATTTTCTATGGCTGCATTGATATCTCCCAGGGGTCTTCCGATACGGGTTATACCCTTTGCAATCATTCGGGCCAGGGGTGATTGATTGTTACGACATAAGGATTTTGCGCTATCAATTCGACCCTCATGAATAAAATCACGGATATTATTCATAAAGTTTGACTCCTCCTTAGATGCCTTGGCAATAGCCAGATACCGCTCAATAAAAATATAAACGGCAACAACTGATAAAATCACAAGAGGAATCATTACAATCCCTCCCCTTAGAGCAAGTGAAAAGAAACTCAGCGTTTCTTCCGCTGGTGTATCAGCGGCCAATGTATCTGTGGCCTCATTGGCCATCTGAACCTGTAGTAAAAAAGTATTTATCATTAATGGTTAATTTTTCCGGTTACATTTGGTTTAATAACTAAGAATGAGGGCATTTATTTTGCCTTGGCAAAAATAATAAATGTTTTCTGAAAAAGGTTAAACACCTTATTATCTTCATGGTTTATTCACGTTTTTTAGAGGCGTGGGCTTAAAGTTTTTACACGAGTGCCTTCTCAAAAACTTTTCCAAATTATTCCTTGTATTTAAAAATTCTTTACTATTTTTGCACCACTTTAAAACAAGGGAGGCAATTCAAAGGGTTGCTCCCGGCACAGTTCATTACAATATCATATCAAAAAAATGGCGGGGTAGCTCAGGTGGTTAGAGCGTCGGATTCATAACCCGAAGGTCACGAGTTCAACTCTCGTTCCCGCCACAAAGAAAAAGCCCTTGTGTTTGCCAACACAAGGGCTTTTTCTTTCAGGGTTATCGTAAAGGTGAGCACCCAACAAAATCCATTAATCCCTTCCCAATATCTGCAATTTCTTTACAACAGGGCCATACATCGTTTTAAGGGTGACCATATACACACCTGGATGTACTCCAGCCAATTCAATCCGAATACTTTTACCAGTTACCCTTTCTGCAAGAATTTCCCTGCCCGTGATATCTTTTATCATCACCTGCTGTATTTCCATATCAGAAATAACAACGATATATCCGCGGGCCGGATTTGGAAACATATTTATCTCTTCTGCAGATTGTTCCTGGGTAAATGTTTCTGTATAAAAATGGGCCACAAGCGTCAATTCATTGGCAGGCATATCAAAGGTATATTCTGACTGACCCGCAACTTCATTGTTGTACACATCACTCCATTGTTGGAATATGTAGCCCTGATGGGCAATTGCCTCAACGACCACTTCTTGACCTTCATAGTACAGCCCTTCTCCCTCTGTGGCACCAGCATAAGCGGGGTTAGCCATGAGTTTCAGCTCAAAAAGCGGGAGCTCTGAAAAATGGGCTGTAACTGATTTATCCTGGTCAATCAGCAAGGTTTCCTCCAAACTATCCGACATAATATCCCCGCTCCAGCTATCAAACCGCCATCCCGGATCAGCCATAGCTTTCAAAATAACCTGGCTCCCATATTCAAAGGCAACCACTCCATCATAAACGCTATCATCAACTAAAACTTCGCCACCCCCCTGGGTGTCTATTTCCAGGGTATGCATTGTAGGTTGAAAATGAGCGGTCAGCACCATATCTGATGCGGGCATGGCATACTCAAAGTTAGCCTGTGCACTTATAGTGTTCTCATGAATGTCAGTCCAGTGAGAAAACTCATAACCATCAGCAGCCAATGCACCAACATCCACAAGGGTGCCCTGCTCGTATTCTCCAGCTCCACTTAATGTTCCTGCAGGTTCAGGTTCACCAACAAGTTCCAGGAGATAACGCTCTGGTGGATTTTCATCATATTGCAATATAACATCAATGTCAAGATCGTTTTCGGTAACAGAAAAGGTCCCTTCATAAGTTAGATAACCATCTTTTTCAATCATATAATTGTACGTTCCTCCCGTGGAAAGAAAAGCTGCCTGACCATTGGCATCAGTAAACAATACCGACTCCTGGGATTCTTCAAGAAAAGCTTGCAAATTCCAGTTGCCTGCGATATCATACCCGGATAAATTGTCCCAATCCCCATCATGGCCTATTTTTACTTTGTTTCCTTTGCCGTCGTGCAAAGTGGCATTATCCCTGCCCATGGGGTACAAATCATCGCCTGGATCATCAATTTCAAGTCCTATCCACAACTCCTCCTCAACATTAACCGGGTATGCCTGGTCGAAATATACTTCATTCCAACTAGTTTCGGCGGGCACAAAAGACTTTGATACCATCTCCTGCAAACTGTACTCATTCATTCCCTGCCAAATTTTGGCAGTTACATTTGTGGGGAGGTCACTAATATAAACCCTGAGTTTACTTATTAACATCCCCTGGAAAGCCTGCAGCTCATCTGGTTGCCAGCGGGCAGCCACGTAAAAAATCCCCCCGTTTCCAATACCAATGGAACCCTCATTTACACCTGTGTCCCAGTGCAACCAATAGCCGGATTTATTTTCAATACCAGGGGGTGTTTTGACAAAGTCATCTGAATCCTTGTTTTGTAGTTCCATTTCAAAACCTCTTGCCAGGCTGGATAACCATTCTTTTGCAGGAACATCAGCTTCCCTGCTGCTACTATTACCAGATTTTGGCAGCTGGAGGGAATCATATTTTTTTTCACTTTGGGGATCGATCGTAATCCTGGCATTCTCCAGAGGTTGGCCCGCCTCATTGGACACCGTAAAAGTCACTTGTTTATTCAGGTCTTCCCAATGAATACCGTTAACAATCAGTGAAAACTCCTGGGAATCGCTGAGAGTCCCTTTATGAGAGACCGTGATGGTATAGGTTTCTCCCTCCACGGGGTTTTCAATAAACACCTGCTCCACATTGTCGCGAAAGTTGTCACCCGTAGTGGCTGTTTCAGCAGGGTTAGCGGGGTCAAGAATCCAGGGAAAATACGCAGTATCGGATTCATCATAAATGCGCAAATCCAGGTCGTTTACCAACATAGGCGTTGTTGGGTTAAGTGCAGGAGGTAAAGGAGACGCAGCCGGGTCGTTCCAAACTATGGTAGCTTTCAAAGGAGCTGTCCCATCAGAAACAACTTCCAGCTCAACAGTTTGGTCATTTTCAAGGGTCAACTCCCTAATATTAAAATCTCCGCCTGCCAGCGCATCATGACTGATGAGTTCAGCAGCACTTTGGGTGTTCATCATCCCCCAGCCATAGCTGTAATCCGGGGCAGGATGACTGCCGGTTTCATCGGCTGTATGTAGGATCAGGCCTTTCATGGAGGCAGAGCGCAAAGAAGAAAAAGGACCGTGGAGGTTTTGGTAATGTTCAAGCAATAGCCCCACTGAACCACTTACCATGGGGCCTGACATGGAGGTACCATTCCATGTGTCGTAGGCAAAATCGCTTGCAGCAGTAGCAGAGTAGACCCCTACCCCTTTGGCTACAATATCGGGTTTAATGCGTCCATCATCTGTGGGGCCCCAGCCACTGAAGTCTGACATTACGCCCTGTGCAGTTACAGCACCCACCGTAAGAATGTTTTTGGCATTACCGTTCCTAGATATACAGTCAAAGCCATCCTCACCACCATCCAGTTGGCGAACATCTGTTGACCATGTCCAACCTCCCTCACTCCAAACATAATGACCGGTCCCGGGCTCTGGGCCACGGCCCCTGTCGTTGCCCGCCGACTTTACAATCAAATAACCAGGGGCATTATTGGCAATCAAATCCCATGTACGGGCAATATCATCATAAAATCCAAACTTGTAATCTTCCTCAGTGCTTATGGACAAATCTCCATGCCAATACCAATCACCATCATCCCATCGCCATCCTGCGGTAAAGCCATAAGAGTGCTGGGAAACCCGCAAGCCCTCTGCAGCAGCCTCAGCCATTTCCGAAACATCATTATTCCAGTCGTAGGCATCAAGATTAGCCAGATATGACATCCCTTTGGCATCCTGTTGATACCCTCCCCCCACCATGGTAGCCGCTACATGGGTGGCATGGTTGCTAAGTGCGCTGGCACCATCTGCCTGAACTACTCTATCGCCAAATTCCTGGTGGGTAAGCCGTGTTGCACCCCCGTCCCACATCCCCAGAGTTTGTCCCTGACCGGTAAGATTGAGCCCTGCATTACCACCTGGCCATACCTGACTACTGTTTATGGCAACAGCCCCTTGATAATTGTAGGTTGTATAATAAACAGGCATTCCCCTCTCAAACGCCTGAAGCTCCATTACCCCTTCAGGGGTTTCAATCCTCAGGGGAATTCCCAGGGAGTCCGCCTTTTTTTTGGCTACATGCCAGCTCTTGTGGTAGTCGGCTTCAAGTTCTGATGAAAGTTGTATCAGGTACTCTTTCTGCTGGGGCGTTTGTGAAAATGCCGAAAAAGCAAGTACGAACAAAAACAAAAATAAGAACCTGTTTATCATGTATGTATAAAACTGCATATGTATAAACTATAAAATGTTTTCCTGTAAGCGGAATTGGCTGAAAAAAAGCAACAAACTGAATCAGTTTATATCAACACACCTTAAAGCATAAGGTTTTAGGCATGCCCTTTCCCTGTGATAAATTTATGAAAAATCTTCATGCAAGCTCAGAAATCTTGTTCAATAAGCGCTTTCACCCTCCCAAAAAACCATCGCACCTTTGCCAGTTGTGGCAAACAACTTTTTAACAGACACTTACGAAATAAATCTAAATATTTTGTCTTCCATTTATTTCATCCAAAACGGCAAACCTCCTTCGCTTTTTCACTTTGCACACTTAATTTGGTTTGCTCACACCTGCTTTGGTCTTACCAAACCAAACAAACCATTACTCCAGAGCCTTTCACAAAGCATATCTCTTGTTTCGCACTATCTTATACCCTTGAAAAATATTGCCAGTTAATCCTAGGCTTAAAACGTGCTAAAGCGTATCTTTGCACTTTCATTTTAACCCAAAATTATTATGACACTAATCACATCCATTTCAGGAATACGCGGAACATTGGGAGGGAAACCCGGAGAGGGGTTAAGTCCTGTAGATATCATGAAATTCACAGTGGCTTATGGAGAATGGCTGAAGAACCGTTTCCCGGAAAAACGGATAAAAATTCTGATTGGCCGTGATGCCCGGATATCGGGCCCCATTGTAAATAAACTAGTAACCTCCACCCTCCAGTTTATGGGAATTGACATCATAGATGCAGGGATGGCTCCAACCCCTACTATTGGGATTGGAGTAAGAGAATACCAGTGCCATGGAGGCATCATTCTTACGGCCAGCCACAACCCCAAAAACTGGAACGCCCTAAAACTGCTCAACGAAAAAGGGGAATTTCTTAACACCGCAGAGGGTGAAGAGATGATGAAGTATTCCCATGTTGAAAATGCGGTGTTTGCCCCTGTGGAAAAAACAGGTAGCTACACCCTGGAAGAAGGGGTCATTGAAATGCACATTGAAAAAATCCTTGAGCTGGATTTGGTGGATACCGAAGCCATTGCAGCTGCAAACTTTCATGTGGTCGTTGACGCGGTAAACTCAGTTGGAGGTATTGCCGTACCCATGCTGCTCGATGCGCTGGGTGTAAAAAAAGTGACGGAACTCTTCTGCGATCCCAACGGACTTTTCCCCCATAACCCCGAGCCCCTGCCCGAAAACCTGAGCATACTGTCCGGTGAAGTAGAAAAAAGCACAGCACAGGTGGGTTTTGCCCTTGACCCCGACGTGGATCGGTTGGCCATAGTGTGTAACAATGGTGAAATGTTTGGTGAAGAATACACACTTGTTTCTGTAGCCGACTACATATTGCAACACCAGCCCGGCAATACTGCAAGCAACCTCTCCTCAACACAAGCACTCAAAGATATAACTGAAAAACATGGACAACATCATTATGCATCAGCTGTTGGTGAAATCAATGTGGTGGAAAAGATGAAGGACGTTAATGCTGTGATTGGTGGTGAAGGCAATGGGGGAGTTATTTATCCTGCCATACATTACGGTCGTGATGCACTCACTGGAATTGCATTATTTTTAAGCCATCTGGCAAAATCAAAAAAAACGGTGGTAGGGCTTAAAAAAGGCTTACCAGATTACTTCATTTCAAAACATAAAATTGAGTTATCCAAGGGCATCGACCTGGGGGCCATACTCGAAAAGATTGCCAACCAATATAAAAAACAAAAAATTGACAAAACCGATGGCGTGAAAATCCATTTCGACAAAGAGTGGGTGCACTTGCGTAAATCCAATACCGAACCCATCATCAGGATTTATGCCGAAAGCGATAGTGAGGTGAAGTCTGAAGCACTGGCTAAAAAACTTTTAAACGACATCAGCAATCTCATAAAAGAAAGTTAATAGCCCTTTTACAATACAAAAAGAGGTTTTGGCCCCGGGTGTTGCAACGTTGAAGCAAATAGCCTTAACATCAACACCCGGAGCCAAAACCTTTCCGGCGAGGAAATATTAGGTACTGGATAAACACCAACCTCCTGTGATTCAGGGCTTCATTTTAAGCAAAAAATCATAGGCTTCTTCAATGGTTTTCACATCCTTAACGGTGAGCACAAGTTTTTTGGAGTTTTCTTTAATCATGCATTTCCGGGGATTTTGCTGAACATAAGCCAGTATGGCGGGAAACGTTTCACTGCTGTAAAAGGCTGAATCCTGATTGGAAATAAAATGCCCTATAAACTTCCCTGATTTAAGAATCACCTTTTCAAAGCCCAGCTGTGCCGCTTTCCATCTCAGGCGGATGGCCATAAACAAGCCTGTGGTTTCTTCAGGGACTGGTCCAAAACGATCCACCATCTGCTCAATAAATTTTTTCAATTGATCTTCCTGATCCAAATTATCCAAATCTTTATAAAGGCTCAGACGCTCCTGTGTATTTTCTACATAATGGGTTGGAATTAATAATTGAAGATCGGTTTCCAGCACGCAATTACTAACATAGCGCTGCTGTTCACCATCTTTGGGCTCCCCTGCAAAATGGTCTTTAAATTCCGTTTCTTTCAGTTCCATTATGGCCTCATCCAGTATTTTATGGTACATCTCAAAACCTACCTCCGAAATAAATCCACTCTGTTCGGCTCCCAGCAGGTTTCCTGCACCTCTGATATCCAGATCCCGCATGGCAATGTTAAATCCACTTCCCAGGTCAGAAAACTCTTCAATGGTTTTCAGCCGCTTTCGGGCATCATCAGTCAGGGTAGTCAAAGGGGGTGCCAGGAGATAGCAAAAAGCTTTTTTGTTGGTCCTTCCAACCCTCCCGCGCATCTGATGCAAATCGCTCAAGCCAAAATGATGAGGATTGTTAATGATAATGGTATTGGCATTGGGTATATCCAGGCCCGACTCCACAATGGTCGTTGCTATAAGTACATCATACTGACCGTCAATGAAGTCTATCATCACCTCCTCCAACCTGGCACCGGGCATTTGCCCATGTCCGATGGCAATTCGTAGGTCAGGGCATAAGCGCTTCACCATATCAGCAAGCATTTCGATATTTTGCACCCGGTTATGAATAAAAAACACCTGGCCACCCCGGCTTATCTCATTCATAATTGCATCACGAACCAAACCTTCGTTAAACACATGCAACTCTGTAATGATAGGATAACGGTTCTGCGGTGGAGTATTGATCAATGACAGGTCACGTGCCCCCATCATGGAAAATTGCAAGGTCCGGGGAATGGGAGTAGCTGACAGGGTAAGGGTGTCCACATTCACCTTTAGCTTTTTTAATTTCTCCTTTGTGGAAACTCCAAACTTCTGCTCTTCGTCCACTACCAATAATCCAAGATCTTTAAACTTTATATCACCACTTACCAGCCTATGTGTGCCTATAAGAATATCAATATCCCCATCCCTGACATTTTGAATGATTTCTTTTTTTTGTTTTTGGGTGCGAAAGCGGTTGATATAATCAATATTGCAGGGGAACTCTTTTAACCTCTCTGTAAACGTATGAAAATGTTGCAAAGCCAATATGGTAGTGGGTACCAATACGGCCACCTGCTTACTCTCCGTAACGGCTTTAAAGGCAGCTCTGATTGCCACTTCGGTTTTCCCAAAACCCACATCGCCGCAGATCAAGCGATCCATAGGATAAGGCTTTTCCATATCCTGCTTTACATTTTCGGTAGCTTTTAACTGGTCGGGAGTATCTTCATATATAAAAGAAGCTTCTAATTCATTTTGCAGGTAGGAATCTGGTGAAAAAGCAAAGCCCTTTTGAGCCTTGCGTTCAGCATATAACCGAATCAAATCCTTTGCAATATCTTTTACTTTACTCTTGGTTTTTTTCTTCAAATTAGCCCAGGCAGGCGAACCCAAACGATTTAATGTTGGCTCAGCCCCTTCCTTTCCTGAGTATTTACTGATTCGATGTAAGGAGTGGATGCTGATATACAACACATCATTTCCCTTATAAATCAAACGTATGGCTTCCTGTAACTTTCCGTTTACTTCTATCTTCTCCAATCCGCTGTATATACCTACTCCATGATCAATATGTGTAATATAATCTCCGGGTTGAAGGTTATTGAGTTCTTTAAGCGTAATGGCCTTTTTCCCGGTAAACTTATCCCGGATGCGAAAACGATGATAACGCTCAAAAATTTGATGGTCGGTATAGCAAACAACTTTCTCCAGGTGATCCACAAACCCTTCATGAAGCGACACCGGGAGGGTTTCATGCCTTAGGTATCCTTCCTGCTGTTTCTCCTCGGCCACAATTTCAAAAATGGAATGTATACGGCTTACCTGGCGTGGATTGTCAGACAAAATAAAATTGGTGAATCCATGAGATGTTTTCTCCATCAAATTGCGTATGAGCAACTCGAAGTTTTTATTGAAGGAGGGCTGTGGACTAAAATCGAAACCCACAGAGCCAGTACTTTGCTCCGTAAAGTAATGTCTGCGGAACTCTACATTGGTAAAGTTTTGAATCTTTTGAACAAACTCTTCCCCTTGAATAAAGAGCTCTCCAGGTGTACTGTGCGGGCGGTCTGAAAAAAAGTCCTCAAAAACATCCAGGGCTTTATCATAATTTGCCTGGATTTTTTCTTTTGCAAAGTGCAGGTCTTCATCCCAAAATATTGTATGAGAGGGCAGGATGGAAAAGAAGTCTTCCTTTTCGTGGGTGGCTGCCAGTTCACTAACATCAGGTAAAATACTTATTTTTTCCAGCTTTTCAACAGAAACTTGGCTTTCAGGATTAAATGTTCGCAAACTTTCTACCTGATCACCCATTATTTCAATACGAAAAGGGAAGTCGTTGGAATAGGAAAACACATCCACAATACCTCCCCGCAGCGAAAACTGACCTGGCTCCACCACAAAATCAACCCGATAGAAACCATACTCCAACAATAGTTCCAGGATAAAATCCACTGAGGTATCTTCACCCTGGTGAAGAGTTAATATATTCTTCTTTAAGACCTTTCGTGAAACCACCTTTTCGATAAGTGCATCGGGGTATGTAACCACAATAAACTTTTTGGTTTCCGAAGAGAGCCGGTTGATTACTTCTGAGCGAAGCAATACGTTGGCATTGTCAGTATCTGTGGTTTGATAAGGTTTTTTATAAGAGGAGGGAAATAAAAAAATACTCCTTTTTTCATAGGACAAATCCTTTTCATCCAGCAGATTCTCTAAATCATTGAAAAAGTATGCCGCTGACTCCCTGGAAGAAAGAATAACCACAAAGGGCTTGGTCAGGGATTTATAGGTGGCTGCAGCTACTACCGATGCTGCGGAGCCTGCCATTCCCGACAGATTTACAAATTGCAAATCACCCTGCTTGAGTAGTGCCGAAAGATCTTTAATGGCAGGAGTTTGCTTGTATTTTAGAATAAACTCGGTGGGCTTCACGATTGGATTTCTTGGCTGGTGAAAAATCGTGCAAAGATACCTAATCTGACCCTCATGCACAAATCATTGGATCATATTTATATGTTGCTACATTCACCACTATAACCACCCACCAAAAGCCCTGCAGCAATAAATACTACAGGGCTTTTAGGAGGTGACTCTTACTTTCTATGTTTTTTTATTTTATGTGAAGCTCTTCCGAAGAATAGGTTTTAAGCAGTACTTCCACTTTTTCAACCATCGCCTTAGGACCTACAAAGAAAGGAGCTCTTTGGTGAAGGGTTTTTGGCTGAATCTCCATAATACGCCTTATCCCATCACTTGCCTTTCCCCCAGCCTGTTCCGCTATAAATGCCACGGGGTTGCATTCGTATAAAAGCCTCAACTTACCACTGGGTTGCTTTTTGGTTCCCGGGTACATAAATATACCACCTTTAATGAGATTCCGATGAAAGTCGGCCACCATCGAACCAATATACCTTGAAGTAAAGGGTCGAAGCGTGGCAGGGTCATCCTCCTGACAATATTTGAGATAGCGCTTTATCCCTTCAGGAAAATAAATGTAATTGCCTTCATTGATTGAGTAAATGTTGGCCGTTTCCGGGAAGCGCATGTCAGGGTGAGAAAGACAAAAAATACCCACACTGGGATCGAGGGTGAAGCCATTGACACCTTTACCCGTAGTATAGACGAGCATGGTAGAAGAACCATAAATTACATAGCCTGCAGCTACCAGGTTTACACCCGGTTGCAGCATGTCCTCAAGGACCCCGGGGCCTGACTCTGAACGACGGCGGTAAATGGAAAATACCGTACCTATGGAGACATTGGCATCTATGTTACTACTCCCGTCCAGAGGGTCGATGGCTATAACGTATTTGCCCAGGTCAGAAAATTCGTTCTGAAAAGAAATAATCTTCTCATTTTCTTCTGATGCAATGGCGCAGCACTCTCCGCCGCCCTTTAAAGCTTCAATAAACCGCTCATTGGCATATACATCCAATTTTTTCTGGGCTTCTCCCTGGATGTTATCCGAGCCTTCATATCCCAGGATATCAACCAAGCCGGCAGCATTAATCTCGCGGTTCACTATTTTAGCTGCCGTTGCAATGTCATTTAGCAGGCGTGTCAAAGCACCCTTGGCATGGGGGTACTGAGCCTGCCTTTCCACAATAAATTGCGTTAGTGTTTTGATTCTATGTGCTGGAGTCATAATTTAAGGGTGTTTTTTTAATTTTTCATGCAATTACGGTATTTTTTCTAACAATTCAAAAAAAATAAACAGCTAATTGTTGGCAATCACCATTGATTAAACATAAAGCCATAAGGCTTAAATCAGAACATGCCCCGATTATTTAAGTACAGATGCTGATATCTCATCTTATTTGAGATAAAACAGACAGACCTTTTTAAATTCATTTTGAACTTACTCCCCTACAAGCCATAATATAAGAATTTTGGTCTCTTGGTGCTGCTGAACCAAAATCTCTTTTAGACATATTCTTAAAACCAGTGCTATCTTTTTTCTGCTCAGCAAAATTAATTAACACTATTTAACCAAAAGATATATCCGGGGCCAAAACACTGTTTATCAATCCTATACAAATCTTCAAAGTAATAATTAATTAAAAAACGACTTGTTTCTGTTTAACTTTTAAGACTTATGGTTGAACAGAATGGTTGTTATCATGTTAAAACAAGTGTTGAATTTGGAAAATACAACAAACTAAAAAATTAATTCGATTATTAACTCAAATTTTCAACTTATGAAACACTTTATCAAACCATTGCTTGCAAAGGCTACAAGGGTAACCTTGCTATTGGCTGTCTTTGTGCTTTCAGGGTTTACAGTGAAAGCTCAAACTGTTTTCAATATTATTGAGAACAGTGAGAACCATGAAACTCTGGAGGCTGCAATCCTTGCAGCAGAACTAGATGGTGCACTCAACGGAGACGGACCCTTTACCGTCTTTGCACCCACTGACGATGCCTTTGACGCTCTTCCCGAAGGCGTTTTGGCGGATCTCCTTGAAATTCCGGAAGGTGCCCTAACCAGCATTCTTCTTTATCATGTTGTAGGAGAAACCATCCTTTCAGATGATATTAGCGGCCCACAAGATGTAACGACCTTACTTGGACAAGATATCTCAGTATCCATTGACGGGGATGATGATATTTATATCAACAACGCCCTGGTCACCATCAGTGACATTACAGCAGATAATGGCGTAGTTCATGTGATTGATGCTGTATTGTTGCCTGAATTCGATGTGGTTTTGAATGAAACCCCTGAATTGGGTACTATTATAACCGATGCAGATGGCCATACACTGTACTTCTTCACCCCTGATGCAGATGGCACATCAGCCTGCGAAGGGGGATGTATTGATAACTGGCCGGTTTTTTATGCTGAGCAACCCGTTGTTTTTACAGGACTTAATCCGGAAGATTTTGACGCCATAGAAAGAGGGGACGGCGCGATGCAAACAACCTATAAGGGCTGGCCGCTGTACTACTTTGTCAACGACAATGATGCCGGAGATGTAAATGGCGAAGGGGTTATTGACAAATGGTTTGTAGCCAAACCCGACTACACCGTTATGCTGGTTGACAATCAACTTGTAGGTTCAGATGGTGTTAATTATGACGGTAACTATGATCCCGGCGATGAGATCATTCAATACCTTGTGGACGATTATGGGTTTACCCTGTATACCTTTGTGCAAGACTATTTCAATATGAACACCTTCACAAATGAAGATTTTTCTAACAACCATATTTGGCCTATTTATGACCAGACCGGAATAGTAATTCCATCAACTCTGGCTTCAAATGACTTTTCTGTAATAGACGTGTATGGTGAAACGCAACTTACATACAGAGGATGGCCTCTATACTACTTCAACAGCGACGAGGAACGTGGTGACAACAAGGGGGTAAGTGTCCCCTCACCTGGTGTATGGCCTGTTGCTGTACCAGAAATGGATGAAGCACCCATTGCCACAGCCCGCGCTCAAATTATTCACAACGCTGCCGACCTGGCCGCTGCCAGTGTGGATGTATTTGTAAATGGTGATGCTTTCGTTGAAGATTTTGACTTCCGCACCGCTACTCCTTTCGTGGATGTACCTGCCGGAGTTGAACTGGAAATCGACATTGCACCCGCCGCTGCTGGTATTGAAAACTCTGTGGGTACGTTTGCAGTTACTTTGGACCAGGACGAAACTTACGTTATCGTGGCCAATGGTATTGTAAGTGAAGAGGGATATGACCCTGTAATGGATTTCAACCTATATCCATTTGCCCCCGCACGTGAAGCAGGACAAGATGCCGGAGAAACCGACATTCTGGCTTTCCACGGGGCTACTGATGCCCCCGAAGTAAGTGTTTGGGCTATGGGAGGTGAATCGGCCCTTTTCAACTTTGAATATGGTG
>SLQX01000129.1 GCA_007131245.1 Bacteroidales bacterium | reverse complement strand
CATTATCAATGCGGAAACTTCCAAACAAAGTCAAAGCTGTATGCCCTGATCCACCTTTGTACCAGCCGGATCCATCCGGGTGCTGTGCTTGTGTTCTTATAGTTGTATAAACCCTGACATCACCTCCTGCAATCCATAATTTCCCATTTGAAGGAATGGTGTAGTCTCCTCTACCTCCTCTTTCATTACCTTCGGTTAGAGAGGGAATGCGCATTGATCCGCTGAGTTTTAGGGTTCCGTTTCGTATCCAAAGGGCTTTGCGAATTTCCGGATTTTGCTCTGTGAAAACACCACCAGTGCGGTTACCCATGTTGTTGGGCCCGTATAGAGCAAAATGGTTTGAATGGCTGGAGTAGATATCAACCACACGTGTTTGTCCGATCCCTTTGTCAACAATCAGGTTATAAAAATCGGTGGTACCCTCTAACCTCACTTCCTGATTCTGCTCGCCTGCAAAAGTGACAACGGCTGCCCCATTGCCGGCAAACTCGCGGAAGTCGGGAGCTGTTTGGTTGGTAAACCTTACGGTTCCATTATTTGTAAAATCACCATATAATCTTACCTGGTGAAAGGTTGAGTGGTACTCCCCCAGTCCGGGCAGGCTTCCTCCCTGTATCTGATAACCCCCGGCTGTGTTTCCCTGGCCAACACTAATCCGGCCATTGGAGCTGACAGATAAGTCCCCTTTGACGGTAAGATTTAAAACATTAGTGTGTTCTCCGTTATTGTTGCCGTTAATGCGGAAGTCGCCCCCGTTAATTGTGAGGTTTCCGTTGAGGTTATAATCTGCCAGCATCGTTAATGTTTCACTGTTCCCGCTGAGGTTTACTTCCATATGATTGAAAGTGTGGACTTGCTCAAGTTCAAAGCCATTGCCATAAAACTCCACAGTACCGCCATTATTGCCTGTAAAACCTTCGGCGTAGCCGGCCGGGAAATTGTCAGAGCTAAGCCTGATACGGCCCTGCCCGGAAATTACCCGGAAGTTATGCCCTTGGGTAGAACCCAAATCCAGAATCCCATTGCTTCTGACCTCTATCGACCCCACACTGAGATTGTCCTGATTCACAGATATTTTCGCGTCAACAATAACGACCTTATCCATGGGACCCGGAATTTCTTCATCGGGGTTTACCGATTCTCCTTCAACCAAAGTCCAGGAGAGGTGATTGTTCCAGTCATCGGAAACAAGGGAGTACCATGTTCGTCTTTCACCAAACCATTTATCGTACAGGTAGTTTTCAATGTCATTGCGCTCGTCCGTGGTGAGTGCGCGATTAAAAACCAACACTTCCCCAATATCGGCATGTATTCTGTTTCCATCGGGATCTTCACCGCCTATTAGCAGTGGATTACCATTGGTAATTATGTTTCCCGTGACTTCAGCACCCTGGCCAATTTCACTGGCATCCACAAAGTGACGTATGGTATTACCATCCCATGTCAACCCAAAAATATGTGGAGTATCAGCTGCCCAGCCAAAATCTTCATCATTATCTGCAGTCCATCCGCTAATACCATCCGTATTGATGAGATTTCTCATGCTACCATCAGCAGGGAACAGACCCAGCTGGAATTGATTATCTTTTCGTAATAGGGGCCGCTCTTCATTTTGAAGTGACAGCGGATTAAAAACCGTAAGGATAGTAAGGCCGGGTCCTGAAAAGTTCAGTGAGGATGAGTTGGTAACTTCCATGAGCCTATCTCCATCAAATCTCACAACAGGCAAACCATTCAGGACTTCAGTCTGGTATGTGGGGCGATCGCCGGTTACGGTTTGTCCGGCGTGGTTGTTGTTGCCAGACAGGTCAGTCCATTCAGAAACAGTTGCACCATCAGCAAGCCCTTCCAAATCGTAAGCATCCAGATGAATTACTATTCCATCAACTACCGGCAGGGTGGCCTCTAAAATAGTGACAGGTTCGGATTCTTTTTCTTCGCAAGTGTAGGTATCTCCATGTTGTGTTAATACGTAATCAACCACAACAGAATAATCACCTTCTGCTGTGGCAGCATAAGTTGAGTTTGTTGCACCGGGAATGTCTTCTCCGTCTAAAGTCCATTGATAAGAAGTTATATCCTCATTATCTTCCACACTGAGTTCAACGGAACCTCCAGGAGGGAAAAGAGGAACGCCATCGAATGCTACTGCAGGTGTGGGGCAAGACACCACATTAATGAAATCAGTTTTTGTTTCTGAGTCATATATAGACGGATCTTCCTGGTAATAAACTGTTAAAGAGGCGGTTTTCAAACCTGTTGTTGAATATATAACATCGTGGGGTCCTTGACCTGTAGCATCTGCTGGAGTTGCACCGGAACCAAAATCCCATTCCCAAAAAAAGTCATTGGGTTCAAAATCGTCATCATAGTCTGACATATCTGTAAATGTAACGACTGTTTCATCTACAACAGGTATAGTATTATCCACACTAAAATCTGCATTTGGATCATCCGGGCCTTCATTACCAAAGCATGCAAACAACCTATTCGACTGAAAAGAAGTCAACAAGAAAAGTACAATAATGAAAAAGTACTTTTTATTATAGCTGTTGGCCTTTTTTAAAATCGTATCAGTAATTAGTCTCATATCTTTTATACTTTAATGTGCTTTTTGCAAGAGATAACCGATGTATTATTGTAATTACATGCATGTGTAGTATTTTACTATCGAACTATTATTACACGTATTAAATAATAGGTTTTGTTTTCTTTTTTTGAAATTTGCCTTTATCTTGAGCAACTCTCTTTGTTTTTGCGAAAATCGTTTTTGCATTAAAAATGGCAAGAAAAACCAGGGTAATAAATGCCCATATTTCTACATAATTCCCCATTCTTGCTGCAATTGTGACTTTCCTGTTCATTTTAATCTCATTCTTCAAAAAACGGGCTGATTCAATTTCTGTCTTATCTACAACCTCCCCCTTTTGATTAATAAAAGCGGAAATACCCAAATTGGAAGAATGGGCTATACTGCGCCTGGTCTCAATCGCTCTTATCGTTGAATGTTTTAAAAACTGCTGAGATATCTGTTTGTTATCATACCAACCTTCGTTGAGTATGACGAAAAGTGCTTGAGCTCCGTTTCTTGCTGCTTTATTTGTCATTCTGCTAAATACCACCTCGTAACACACAATTGCTGCAGTCTTTATATTATTAGATGCTCTGAAAACATTTTTGTTATTATCTCTTTGGGAGAATTGAAAATCAATGCCTACAGGGGTAATGCGAGGGATTACAAGAGGGTATGGAGCATATTCCTG
>SLQX01000157.1 GCA_007131245.1 Bacteroidales bacterium | reverse complement strand
TGTATCCACCTATGATTTCTTCCTCTACAGGGTTCCAGACAATCATCTGGAGGTAGGGTGCCGGGCCGGTGTCAAAGTCATCAATGTCCATGGATTTTCCGCTACCCCCTCCCGAATGCCGATAAGCAATTTCCCTCAGGCGCCCGACTTCCTTCATGGTGTTGGGGCATTCATCAGCTTTGAAAATGTAAATCTCATTGTTTTCAAAGTTCGTCTCCCGGATAAAGTTCTCCTGTGTAAGTTCAGATTTAATAAGGTCTCTGCTAACAGGTGATATGATTTTTTCCATTTATAAAATATTTGCTTAATCTTCAACGAGTTGCTTGGTTTGGTGTCTTGAAGGCGATAAAAGCTGTGAAGTTGTTGTTTTTTTATGTCAAATGTAAAAAAATAAAATCAATGAAAACTACTTTTATTTTAATTGAGTTTGTAAAATTTAGGGTATGCAGGTGGGGTGGGGTGATAAGTAGAACAAAAACAAACTTGTATACTATATGTGTTTTTTTAAATATACCCATACTGTTACCCGGCTTTGGTCTTGTTTTTCAGCAATAATCGGTGTGCGATAATACACCTCCGGAACCTCCTCCCACTTGTCTGCAATGATCAGTTGTTTTTTTGTTAGTTGCAATATGGTACCCTCCACAGAAGAGTTTTTTTGGGGCACCAAATAAGGGTATTTTTCTCGTGTAATCTTTTGCCAACCATGCAATCGTGCTTTTGCCAAAACTGTTGGTTGTTCTCCAAAGAGGTCCTGGCAGATTTTTTTGTTGAGCAAAGTGCCATAGGCAAACAATAGTACATTGTTTTTTTCTTTATCTATCTCTGGCATGTTTGTTTCAGTTATTGGGGGTTTCCATAGTAATCCTGTGTGGGTCTTCTCTTTTTAATGTTTTCCAGCACCTCTGCTTTCTGGCTTTCTGAATAACTTTCCCATTGGGCTACTTCCTCTGTTGTGCGCAGGCACCCTGTGCAAATCCCCTCTCTTTGGATGCACACATCTATACAGGGTGATTTTATTGTCGATTTTCTAAGCATAAAATAAATTTTGGGTTATTTATTACAAAAACAACAGTTTTGCGTTGATGTTGTTTTAAGTAAGGTTCTTTTGCATCTAATTCTTCAGGTTTAAAAAAACAAATTGGATACAGGTTTTTTGGGGGAGCAATTTGCAAACAAATATGTGGGTAAAAAATGATGATTTTCACCTTCATTCCGTCTCAAAGAAAATGATGAGCAGCTGGCAGCTTTTTCCTATTTTTGTAAGGAATAAACAAAGAATCAATTTTCAAACAAAACAGGAAGTTATGAGCAAAGTATTGATAATAGGAGCCGGAGGAGTAGGCAATGTGGTAACCCGTAAATGCGCTGCCATTCCCGAAGTATTTAGCGATATCCTGCTGGCCAGTAGAACAGTGGAAAAATGTGAAGCCATTGCCCATGATATTGGGGGCGACAGAGTAAAGACAGCACAAGTGGATGCCGACAATGTGCCCGAGCTGGTAGAACTGATTGAGGATTTCAAACCTGACCTGGTTATCAATGTTGCCTTGCCCTACCAGGATCTTACCATCATGGAAGCGTGTCTGCAAACCAAAACACATTACCTGGATACCGCCAATTATGAGCCCAAAGATGTGGCAAAGTTTGAGTATAAGTGGCAGTGGGCTTACCACGAACGGTTTAAAGAAGCAGGGATTCTGGCTGTTTTGGGTTGCGGTTTCGATCCCGGTGTAACCGGGGTATTCACTGCTTATGCAGCTAAACACCATTTTGACGAAATGCATACCCTGGATATCGTAGACTGTAATGCAGGAGACCATGGGAAGTCCTTTGCCACCAACTTTAATCCGGAAATCAATATCCGTGAAATTACACAGAACGGACGGTTCTGGGAAAATGGCACATGGGTTGAAACCAAACCCCTGGAAATACATAAACCCATCGAGTATCCTGAGATTGGCCCGCGTGAGTCTTACCTGCTTTACCATGAAGAGCTCGAGTCACTGGTTAAAAACTTCCCATCGCTAAAAAGAGCCCGCTTTTGGATGACATTTGGTGAGAAATACATTAACTTCCTGAATGTTTTGCAGGAGGTGGGTATGACCAGTATTAAACCTATTAACTTCAAAGGAATGGACATCGTACCTCTGGAGTTTCTGAAAGCTGTTTTGCCTGAGCCAAGCTCCCTGGGTGAGGGTTACAAAGGACAAACATCCATTGGTTGCCAGATTAAGGGTGTCAAAGACGGTAAGGAGACAACTTACTATGTTTGGAATAACTGCTCACATGCCGAAGCCTACAGGGATGTAAAAGCACAGGCTGTTTCTTTTACCACAGGTGTACCGGCCATGATTGGTGCCATGATGATGCTTACCGGTAAATGGAGCGGAGCAGGTGTTTTTAATGTGGAGGAGTTTGATCCTGATCCTTTTATGGAGAAACTTCCGGTTTATGGTCTCAAATGGCATGAAAAAATCAATGAGCCACTGCCCGTTGAAAATGAGCAACAATAATTATTAATTGATAATTATTAGTTATTATCTGTCATGGCTTAAAAATGGGAAAAGGGGTTTTAAATGAAAAGAGTTTTCGGTTTGCAACAAGATTCGTTGGACTCTACAAGTATTTGCATGAGAAAAAGGAATACGTTTTATCCAAACAAATTCTACGATGCGGTACTTCTGTAGGAGCCCAGGTTAGAGAAGCTGAATTTGCTGAAAGTGCTAATGATTTTATCCATAAACTCGCTGTTGCACAAAAAGAGTGTAATGAAACATTATACTGGCTTGAGCTATTGAAAGAGACAGCCTATCTGGAGAAAGAATATTTTGACTCTATCAATCAGGATGCTATAGAGTTAATCAAGATTTTAACTGCAATTATAAAAACCAGTAAAGCAAAGTAAAAAACGTAATTGTAACTGAATTTGCATCATAAAGCAATCAATTAACAACTAATAACTAATAATTGACAACTAACAACTAACAACTAACAATTAATAACTAATAACTATAAAACGTGTCCATAAACTTCGACCAAATCCCATCCCCCTGTTACGTGCTTGATGAAAGCTTGCTGCGTATCAACCTTGAAATACTGGATCTTGTGCAGAAAGAAGCCCATGTGGAAATCATTTGCGCATTGAAAGGGTATGCCATGTGGTCAACGTTTCCTTTGATAAAAGAATATCTTGGTGGTGCAACAGCAAGTTCTCTTAACGAAGCCAGGTTGATATATGAAGAAATGGGCGTGGAAGCGCACAC
>SLQX01000258.1 GCA_007131245.1 Bacteroidales bacterium | reverse complement strand
TGGCTATCATCATGGGCCAGTCTTTAAATATCAGCCCCACAACGCGTTCACCAGGGATATCTTTGGCCGTAAGTACAGCTTTCACCCCCGGCATTTGCTCTGCTTTGGAGCAATCAATGGAGAGCACCCGGGCCCTGGGGTGGCGGCTAAAGTGCAGCGCCCCGTGCAGCATCCCTTTAAAGTGCATATCATCCACAAAGTCCCGTTGGCCGGTGGCTGTTTCCAAAGCCTGGTATTTGCGCGAAGAGGTGCCAATCCCTCCTGTAGCGGCAAGACCCACATGTGGTTTCTCTTTAGTAAGCTGCATGGCTGAGTCTGCCATCGCCGACTCTATCTTCTTGTATCCCGTGCAGCGACACAAATGCCCTTTAATGGCCTGTTGGATTTCCTGGTGAGATGGTAGGGGATTTTCCCTAAGCAGCAGGTGGGTGCGCATGATAAAACCCGGGCTGCAAAACCCGCATTGCACAGCTCCATGGTTCACAAAGGTAGTGGCAATGACCTCCCTGACGTTATCGGGGATGCCTTCCAGTGTGATAATGCGGGCATCCTGCAGTTTGTCCATGGATGTGCTGCATGCCAGCCGGGCTTTGCCGTTGATTTCCACCAGGCAGGCACCACAGGTGGCTTGCCCCGAGCATCCATCCTTGACAGCTGTCAGGCGCTTTTGTTCGCGTAAATAACTCAGCAGCTTTTTTTGGGAATCACCACTGTAAGTAACAACTTGCCCGTTAAGATGAAAATGTATCATAGTAGGTGGGAATTGGTTTTAAATTTTCTGTTTCAGTGCTTTACTTTGCTTGGGTAGATTTTTGTTTAGTAAGAGACAAAAAGGCTTTCACCTATTTTTTTTCAGTGCTTTCACCCGTTGTAATAATTTCATTAAAAACGGTTTTATCGGTATCCCCTTCGGTGCTGATAAACAAAATATTGCTTGATTTGGTAATATTAAGCACCTTTCGAACAGGCTCCAGGTTCTTCTCACTCATTACAGCCAAAAAACCCGCCAACCCACCGGCACCAGATTCTCCCGATATAATTCTCCTGTCACAGCCATCGGGAAAGAACAGCTCCCTTACAGCCCTTCGGGCATAGTGATCCGGAATTTTGAGTGCTACATCTACGCCGTTTTTTAGTATATCCCAGGCTCCCAGCGATGGAGTGCCACAATTAAGTCCTGCCATGATCGTTGTGGCATTCCCTGTGGAAGTGGTCAACTGCCCACTGGTAAAAGAAGCAAAAATACCATCTGCCTCCAGGGGCTCCACAGTCACAATCCTGGGCCGCCTGGCACCATAACGGTTCAGATAATAAAACGCACCTGCACCTGCAAAACTTCCCACACCAGCCTGCATAAAGACCACATCGGCTCTTGAATCCGGTAGAGTATGAATACTGTCCTCCATCTCCCGAAACAAACTTAGGTACCCTGCCATAATATCTGCCGGGATTTTTTCGTAGCCTTCCCAGGCCATGTCCTGTACCAGCTCCCATCCATTTTCCTTACATGCCTTTTCTGCAACAGCACAGGCATCATCATAATTTCCTTGCACCTTTTCTACCCTTGCCCCCTCTTTTTCTATACATTTCATCCTTTGCAGGGTTGTGTCTCCTGGCACAAATACAACTGACCTTTTTTCAAAACGGGTTGCACCCCATGCCACAGCCCTTCCATGGTTGCCGTCGGTAGCTGTACAAAAAGTTTCCAGGTTTGGGTTTTCTTTCAATAGCTCGCTGATAGCATAGACAGCCCCAAGACCCTTGAAAGCATTCAGACCAAACCGGTGGGACTCATCTTTTATGTATATATCCCCCACATTATACTTCAGGGCAAGATCGGGTAGACGAAACAATGGCGTAGGCCTGTACTCAGGCAACCCCGTATGAAATTTTAAGGCATCGCTCCTTTTAAGAATATCTGTTGTGGCATTTTTTACAATTTCATTGTCCGGCCTGTTTATCAAATATGATGCTTCCATATTCTCCTCCTGTCTTTTTTTGTAAATATACTAATATTGAACCTGTTATACTCATCACCTGGTGTAATTGATTCATGTATTAACCATTCCTCTAAGATTGCCGGCTAATCCGCGGCACAGCCTATATAAAATCCTTTGTTCAGTCCAGGGGCTGACTCAGCATAATAGTGAAAAATACCTACTTCCGTATCTATTTTATACACCATTCAGGTGCGTGAGTAAAACATGCATATTGGCAGCCTGCTTCAAATTCTCAGCACCCTTGGCTTCATTCAAAAATTCAATCTCAAACACCCGAAAGTTTTCAGCATCCAACCGTGCTTTCACCTTTGGCGATTTGTAGGTATAGCTGCCATTTTTTTTATCCCGTTTTAGTTCATAGCTTTTCCCTTCACTATCTTTGTAATACAGGGTCGGTTCAGAAGAGTCTTGTTTCAGCATATACCCCTTGTGTGCATTCTCCCAGCTTTCTTTACTCAGGTGGATTTTGGGTTTGTCAAGATAAGGGGCTCCCATAGTGGGGCAAAATGTACGACAATTGCCGCATTCATTACAAAAATCCGCAATATTATAAATCTGGTGCTTCTGTGTAATTTGGAAAACCGGTCCCTCTTCCATGCTGACAGCCCCGTCTTTGTCCTTGACAGCTGTTTGCAGGTTGTACACCACGGGTTGCATCTCATACCCCTGGTTGGCAAAGTTGGGGCAAACGCTCACGCAGATGTTGCAGATTTCATCGCACATCAGGCACCGCTTAGCTTCCTGCTGTGCCGAAGCGTGGGTATCAATGGATGTGAAATGACCTTCGGCGGCATGTTCAGTTACCTGGCTTCGCTCGCGCCGGGCTTTCTGTACCAGCAGCTCCCGCGGCGAAACGTTTTCTTTTTTATCATAAAAAATCCCGGGAAAAGCAACCCCGGCTTTTTGAGCAATGGCCTCCGCTGCCTTGCGTCCGTCAGCTAACGCCGAAATGATGTTGGATGCACCGGCCCTGGCATCACCGCCTACATATACGTTGTCCATGCCGGTGGCGAAGCCCTCTTTTGCAGGCTTCATCAAATTTTCGGGAGCAAAATCCCAATTCGTATACTGACCCACCGCCGGAATGATCATATCTGCCTCCACGGTTGTGATCTCCCCTTCCACGGGCTTCACTTTCTGCCTCCCCGAATCATCATACCCGTCCACTTGCATTCCAACACACTCCAGTGCTTTTACCCTGCCTTGCTCAGTAATGATTTTTTGGGGTGCCAGAAGTTCATGCATTTCTACCCCTTCCTGGCGGGTGCCCCGTATCTCTTCAGCACTGGCAGGCATATCCTTT
>SLQX01000080.1 GCA_007131245.1 Bacteroidales bacterium | reverse complement strand
GACCAGTGGGGCTTGCGCAAGCTGGCTTATCCTATCCACAAAAAATCTACCGGATTTTATCATCTCATTGAATATAAGGCCAATCCAGAGCTGATTGCAGAGCTGGAGCTTGAGCTAAAAAGGGACGAACGAATTATCCGTTTCCTGACAGTAAGCCTTGATAAATATGCTATTGCATATAATGAGAAAAAGCGCAGAGAGAAAGAAACTGCCAAAAGTGAAGAAAGTAAATCATAAAGATCAAAAACAAAATTAATATGGCAACGCAACAAAATTCAGAAATCAGATATCTGACACCCATTGCGGTGGACGTTAAAAAGAAAAAATATTGCCGTTTTAAAAAAGCCGGCATTAAATATATTGATTACAAGGATCCTAACTTCTTGCTGAAGTTTGTAAACGAGCAGGGAAAAATCCTTCCCCGCCGTCTTACAGGTACTTCTATGAAATACCAGAAAAAAGTATCCCAAGCAATTAAAAGGGCAAGACACCTAGCGCTGATGCCTTATGTAGCTGATCTTTTAAAATAAGGAGAGAAAAAAATGGAAATAATTTTAAAACAAGACGTACCCAATCTTGGGTTTAAAGATGATATTTTAACCGTTAAAGACGGGTATGCCCGTAACTACCTTATTCCAAAAGGATACGCTATTTTAGCTGTATCTTCGGAAAAGAAAAAGCTCGCAGAAACGCTTAAGCAAAGAGCTTTTAAAGAAGAAAAAATCAAGAAAGAAGCCGAAAAGATGGCCGAAAAGATGGAAGATATCCACGTGAAAATTGGTGCCAAAGTGGGTACATCCGGCAAGATTTTTGGCTCTGTTAATGCCCTTCAGATTGCTGATGCCATCAAAAAACAATATGACATTGATCTCGACCGTAAGAAAATTATGGTGGATGGCGATGCCGTGAAAGAAGTTGGTGTGTATAAAGCAAAAATTAATCTGCACAAGGAAGTACGCTTTGATATCAAATTTGAAGTGATTGCAGAGTAATTATTCTGTTGCAATATATGTATTGAACCTTTATTTACAACCTGCTTCTGATTTACAGAGGCAGGTTTGTTTTTGTTTACCAGGAACCGAACTATGATTACAGCGGCGCAGATAAAATGGATTAAATCCCTTGAACAGAAAAAGTTCAGGAAACAACTGGGCTTGTTTGTGGCTGAGGGCAACAAGATTGTAACCGAAATGCTGGAGTCCCGGTGGGATGTGAGTCATGTGTTTGCCCTGGAGGAGTGGTTGGAGCAAAACCAGCTGCCATCAAACACAGCATCTGTGTGTGTAAGCCCCGGGCAACTGCAGCGTATCAGTGCGCTGAAAACCGCTAACCAGGTGGTGGCTGTGGCCAAAGTACCCAAATGGTCTCTCCGGCAATTGGATGTAGAGGGTCGTTTCACCCTGCTGCTGGATAATATCCAGGACCCCGGAAACCTGGGGACCATCTTACGTACAGCTGACTGGTTTGGGATAGAACATGTCATTTGTTCAGAGAATACTGTTGAGCTTTTCAGTCCAAAGGTAATACAGGCAAGCATGGGATCGTTTATGCGGGTTAAGGTAATATATACCCCCCCGGTTGATTTTCTGAAGGAGGTGCCACCTGGTTTTCCGGTGATGGGTGCCTTGCTTGAGGGAGAGAGTATTGCTAACGTTCGGTTTCCAACGGAAGGGGTTATTGTTGTTGGCAATGAGGCAAAAGGCATTTCTCCCGGATTGGTCCCCTTGATCAACCAAAAACTTCATATTCCCATGGTTCGCCCTATCGGTAAAAAGCATTTGCCCGAATCCCTGAACGCATCTGTGGCTGCCGGAATTATTATGTCTTACATAATAACATAACACCCCCTTAACTCTTTATTATTTTAAGGGCTTTCATCCATAAGCCTTGTATCAGAATAGCACCTTAGTATTGATTATTAACAAAAAAATAACAAGTAGTATGGCACATATTGAATGGGACAATGCACTGTATAGTGTAAAAATTGATGAGTTTGACAATCACCACAAAAGAATTGTGGACTATATCAACGAACTGCATAGTGCAATGATGGTTGGCAAAGGTAAAGAAGCCCTTCATGAAATCCTGCACCAGCTGAAAGAATACACCCAGTATCATTTTAAGGCTGAGGAGGAGAAAATGATAGATGCCAACTATCCTTTCCTGGAAGAGCACAAGAAAGAACACAGGAAGCTGATCCAAATGTTAACTGACCGGATGAAAGATTACGAAAAAGGCAGCATGGAAGTGTCCGTTGATACATTTAAATTTTTAAAGCAGTGGTTGTTTGACCATATTCAGGGTACAGATAGGAAATATACTTCTTACCTGAAAAACTAATTGCATGGTCGAGCCTTTGCCAAACATTTATATTTTGTTTTTGTTGTAACTTTACACTAAAATTTAAAATCCATATGCAAGTAATATTGTTGGCTATAGCGCTTCTGGCACTGGCAATCGGAGGGATTGCCATAAAGATGTTTTTGGTACCCGGAGGCACCTTTACCAAGACCTGCGGAAGTACCTTTGACCCGGAAACGGGTAAAGCAAAGCCTTGTGCTTGTGCTTCAGGTCAACCCGAAGACTGTCACAGCGCAGAGGGCGAAGAAAAAGACTCTTCGAAACTGATCGTTAATATTAAACCCGTCAAATAACCTTTGATGGTTTTACCGGATCTCGTATTGAATGGCGTCACGCATAACCAGTAAAATGCGAGGGCGCCATTTTTTTATTTAAGCAGTGGTCTGTTTGTTTGGGGTACTTTTATGCCCGGCTTTTTACGAGCGGGGTAATGAGAATTTCGTCCGGGGTTGAGCTATTTTTCGTAATTTGGCCGTTTGTTTCAGGTATAACCAATATGTTAGTATGTCTGCCAAGAGTTTAACAGATTTATTTGAGAAAAGTGTAGAAGCGTATAGTGATAATATCCTGTTATGGGAAAAAAGGAATGCTCATTACAAAGGAGTCACCTATGCGCAGGCTCATGAAAGAGTACTCGCCTATGCTGCAGGACTGATGAAAGCCGGTCTTGAAAAGGGTGATCGGGTGGCCCTCATCGCTGAAGGGCGAAACGACTGGGTTATCAGTGAGCTGGCCATCCTTTATTGCGGAGCAGTGAGTGTTCCATTGTCGGTGAAAATAGAGGAAGACCTGGACCTCCAATTTCGCCTCAGCCACCCTTCTTGCAAAGGGATAGTTATTTCGGAGAATCATCAGCACAAAGCTTTCAGGCTTGCCGGGCAACTGCCCGACCTGGAGTTTATGGTACTGCTGGATGGATTGCCCACTGAAGCAGATGAAGAAACTTATTCTGTGTTTAAAGATATCACATTTGACAAAAGCAGGATTTATGATGTGGAAGAGCTTGTCAGACAAGGTACTGGCCTGTTAAAAGAAAAACCGGATGCTGTTTCTCAAGTAGCTGAAAATCTCAAGCCCGGCGATTATGCCAACATCTGCTATACTTCAGGTACAACTGCTGATCCCAAAGGTATTATCCTGACTCATAACAACTATCTGTGTAATGTAGAGCAGGCTTCTTCCATATTTGAAGTGCCCGAATATTATACTTCACTTCATATCCTGCCATGGGACCATTCCTTCGCGCACACAGTGGGTATTTATGCCCTTATCAGGAATGGTGCAAGCCTTGCTTCTCTGAAGCTGGGCAAAACTCTCAATGAAACCATACGCAATATCCCTGTCTGTATCAAAGAGGTGAGGCCCTACTTTTTGCTGAGCGTGCCAGCCCTGGCCAAAAATTTTAAAAACAACATCGAAAAGGCTATTACCGAAAAAGGGAAAATGACCCAGTGGCTGTTTAATACTGCCATGAAAACAGCTATCGTTTACAACCGTGATGGACATAACAGGGGTAGTGGGTTACGCTTTATGCTAAAACCTTTTTATGCTTTGTTTGATAAAATTATTTTTTCCAAAATCAGGGAAAATTTTGGGGGTAGACTAAAATTTTTCGTGGGAGGTGGAGCTTTGCTTGATATTGAGTTGCAAAGGTTTTTCTACGCTATTGGTTTGCCTATGTACCAAGGGTATGGCCTGACAGAGGCTGCTCCTGTTATCTCTTCCAATACTCCCGATTTTCACAAACTGGGTTCTTCAGGTAAGGTGGTGCCCCATCTTGAGTTGATGATTTGCGATGAGGATGGAAAAACATTGGCAGTTGGTGAAAAGGGTGAAATCGTGGTGAAAGGTGAGAATGTGATGGCCGGCTACTGGAATAATGAATCAGCCACCCGGGAAACCATTCGTGAAGGATGGCTTTACACAGGAGATATAGGCTACCTTGATAAAGATGGATACCTGTATGTGCTGGGACGTAATAAAAGCCTGCTTATTTCCAGTGATGGTGAGAAGTATAGTCCGGAAGGTATTGAGGAAACCATGGTGCAAAATTCGCCTTTTATTGACCAGGTTATGTTGTATAATAACCAGCACCCTTATACCACCGCATTGATTTACCCCAACAAGAAATCATTGCAGCAGTGGGCTGAAAAGAATAATTTTGATTTGCTTTCAGAAGATGGGAGTAAGGCTGCTTTGCTAAAATTACAGACGGAAATTGACCGTTTTCTGCCAGGAGGTGACCTGGATAAGCTGTTTCCACCACGCTGGTTGCCCACTGCCACGTTTGTTTTGAAAGAGCCTTTCTCTGAACAAAACAAAATGATTAACAGCACCATGAAAATGGTGCGCCCGGCTATTCTGCAAAGATTTAGTAATGACCTTGAATTTCTCTACACCCCTGAAGGTAAAGATATTTGTCACAGCAGAAACATGGAAAGTATTCCTCAAATTTTTGCAGCCAACGGCAAAAGCTAATTCCTGAAGTAAACGTATTATTTGACTAACACTGTGAACAGCATACAAAATATTTCCATTGAAGATTATTCATACGATCTTCCTGATGAAAAAATTGCGCGATACCCTCTTGAACAAAGAGATTTGTCTAGGCTGTTGGTTTATAATGATAACCGGGTTGAAAAGGATGTTTTCCAACATCTTCACCGGTATCTGCCTTCCAACAGCCTTATGGTTTTCAACAACACCCGTGTTGTACAGGCCCGTTTGCTTTTTCGTAAACCTACCGGCGCATTTGTCGAAATTTTTTGCCTGGAGCCCGCAGGCGAAGTAAAAGATATTCAGCTGGCTTTTCAGCAAACGCATCGTTCAAAATGGTTTTGTTTGGTAGGTAATGCCAAAAAGTGGAAAGATGGTCCTTTGGTATTGGAAGGGAGTAATGATCTTGTATTGAAGGCAGAGAAAAAAGGGCCACTGAAAGATGGCTACATCGTGGAGTTTGAATGGGAAGAAAAGGGACTAACTTTTGCCGAGGTGTTGGATATAGCGGGAAAAACACCCCTGCCACCCTACATCAAGCGCAAAGCCGAAACAGAGGATAAACAACGCTATCAAACCATCTTTGCCCGGCATTCGGGCTCGGTGGCAGCACCCACAGCAGGATTGCATTTTTCAGAGAAAGTGTTGACGTCGCTTGAGGAGAAAAACATTGACGCCACCAGGCTTACATTGCATGTGGGGGCGGGTACTTTCAAACCGGTAACCGATAAAACCATTGCAAATCATATAATGCACAATGAGCAGGTTGTTGTCCAAAAAGAAACATTGGAAAAACTGCTTCAGTATGCCGGGGAAAACATTATCAGTGTGGGGACTACATCCATGCGTACCCTGGAAAGTATATACTGGCTGGGTGTTAAATTGTTGAAGGGAGAAAAGGTTAATCCCAAAGCCTTTGTTATAGAGCAATGGGAACCATATTCCATCCCAGTTGAGGAGCACCCAGATGTGGCAACTGCCATTGAGGGCATCCTTGACTATATGAATCAGGCTGAAACAAATACCCTGCAGGGTGAAACCTCACTGATGATTGTGCCCGGATACCGCGTTAAGATGGCCAATATTCTGGTTACCAATTTTCATCAGCCACGCAGTACATTGCTGTTGCTTGTGGCCGCGTTTTGTGGTGAAGGATGGAGAAAAGCATATGACTTTGCCCTGGAGAACAATTTTCGTTTTTTAAGTTATGGGGATAGCTGCCTGTTTTTTAAGCAACCGGTCTGAAACTTGGAAAACAACATTTTATGGTGAATCCCATGCGCTAAACTTTTTGTCTTGCACCAAAAGGTAATGGCCTTTGAATAAAGACAATATTCTGTCGAGTGTTGCACTCCAGGTAGTTATAAAACAATAATGGCTGCAAAATTGATGTTTAACCAACAAAATCGAACATCCATGTCTAAAGACATTTTTGGTCTTGCTTTTCAGGACTTCCTCGCAGGTAATACCCAGGGAAAAATTCTCGTGGATAGCAATGTTTCCGAGCAGGAGGAGCTGCCTGTGGCTTATTTTTTCAGGGATTACAAGGAAATGCCCCCCTGGGAGCAACTGGTTATGGATGAAAGTAGAGGGCGCGTGTTGGATGCAGGTGCAGGTGCCGGCAGTCACGCTTTATATTTGCAGCAAAAAGGGCTTGATGTAACAGCCATTGATATTTCGCCGGGCAGCATCGCCTGCATGAAAGAGAGAGGTGTTGAGAAGGCAGTGATGCAGGATTTTATGAAACTGGAAGATGAAAAGTTTGATACTCTTTTATTTTTAATGAATGGAACGGGAATAGCCGGCCGGATAGAGAAACTTCCGACCATGCTCAAACAGTGTGCTTGCCTGTTGTCAGAAAATGGTACTGTATACATGGAGTCCACCGACTTGCTCTATTTGTTCAAGGAGGAGGATGGTTCAGCAGCCATCAATCTGGCCGGGGATTATTATGGTGAGATTATTTACCAGCTTTATTACAAGGATGTTAAGGGAGACCCTTTTCGTTGGCTGTTTGTTGATTATGAGAACCTGGCTTTTATGGCCCGGGAGCAAGGGCTTCATGCTGAACCGGTATACAGAGGGGAGAACGATAACTATGTGGTAAAACTCACTCATATACGTTCATCGGGTCTGTAGCTGAAAATCGCAGTGTATGTCGAAAAAGTTTCAATCGGAATTGGTTACCACCAAAGATGGTTCTCATACCCTCCGCATTAAGGGGCATGACGAACAGTATCATTCCATGAATGGTGCATTGCAGGAGTCCATGCATGTGTTTCTTAACCGTGGGTTTGGTTTTTTTGAACCCACCCCTGACCCTTTGCACATATTAGAGGTAGGTCTGGGTACAGGTTTAAATGCATTGCTAACTGCACGAATGGCTGTTGAAAAAAATATCAAGGTAGTTTATCAGGCCCTTGAGCCATATCCGCTTACTCTCCGGGTACTTGAAAAGCTTAACTATCCCCAGTTGTTTGCTGAACCATGGGCTGAAACAGCGTATCATCATATTCACTCTGCACCCACCAATACTTACAGCGATTTTTGCGGGTTGTTTTACATGCGTAGTGTACATGAAAAAGTTCAGGATGTGGTTTTAGAAAAAAACAAACACCACCTGGTTTATTTCGATGCATTTGGACCCGACACCCAACCGGAGATGTGGAGTGAGCAAATTTTTGAAAAGCTATATGGTTCCATGAGGGGTGGAGGCGTGCTGGTGACATACTCGGCCAAGGGTGCGGTACGACGTGCCCTGAAGGCAGCCGGTTTTCAAGTGGAAAAACTGCCCGGGCCTCCCGGCAAAAGAGAAATGACCCGGGCCCTGAAAACAGTATAAGTGGAATCAAAGCAAAAAAACTATTGGATGGAAATAAAAAAGTTTAATATCAGGGTATATGGAATTGTATTGCATAAAGGACATGTTTTGCTCACCGACGAGTTTCGTCTGGGTATGCGTATGACCAAATTTCCTGGGGGCGGGCTTGAGTTAGGTGAAGGTACCGCTGATTGTCTTAAAAGAGAGTTCAGGGAAGAGCTTGAACAAGAGATTACGGTAAAAGAACATATTTATACCACTGATTATTTTCAACCCACCCGTTTGCTATCGGAGCCCCAACAATTGATAAGCATTTATTACCGGGTAGAACTTAAGGATTATACTGTATTAAAAACCTCCTCCAGAGTTTTTGATTTTAAGGAAATTAAAGATGGGGCGCAGGCGTTCCGCTGGGTGAAGTTGTCCTCTATGAGTGCCAAAGAGGTAACTTTTCCCATAGATCAGAAGATTGTTCCCATGTTAAAAGCTAATTACAATAGGTGATATTTGTGAAAGTCTGGTGGTGCTGGTTGTGTGTTTAGTAATGCGCGAGAATCAAAAAGGTGTTCATTTTGAATGAACACCTTTTTTAGGTTGGAGCGGAAGACGGGACTCGAACCCGCCACCTACAGCTTGGAAGGCTGTCGCTCTACCGGATGAGCTACTTCCGCAATGATGAAACAGTGGGGGGGGAAGGATTCGAACCTCCGAAGGCGAAAGCCAACAGATTTACAGTCTGCCCCATTTGACCGCTCTGGAACCCCCCCGTATTTATATAAAAGAACAATGTCACTTTAGAATTGCGATTGCAAAAGTAGGAAAAATATTTATGACTTTAGTCCTTTTTTTCTGCTTTTTGATAACTTCTACTGGATAAATTTTTCTGTTATTTGCAACGGTCTCAATTTAAGATGGTTCTCTTAACTGGTTTATGACGCTGCTCCATTCATTTTTGTTTAAAGGTTGATAGCCTTTCTCTTTTTTTTCCTCAATAAGGTTTTGAAGATACCTGACCCGGTTCTCAGGATGAGGGTGTGTGCTTACCCATTGCAATTCTTGCGGAAAATCCGGATGCTCATCACTGAGTCTGGTCAAAAGGTGCAGAAAAGGTTGAGGGTCGATGCCGGCATCCATAAGATATTTAACAGCCAACTCATCTGCTTTTCGTTCCAGGTGTCTGTCGTATGCGGTAGAGCTTATGATCCTGGTCACTTCCCGGATTACCCTTATACTATATTCTCCTGAAATAAGGGTGAAAAGTGCTGTTACTCCCATCTCTTTAATTAGTTTTTCCATGACATGATCCTCCTGAATATGTGCCAGCTCATGGGCTAAAACACCCGCCAGCTCTTCAGGTTTATCAGCAAACCGGAGCAAGCCCGTAAAAACAATCATTTTCCTGTTGGGTAAAGCGAATGCGTTTACCTGCTCACTTTCTAAAATAAACAATTGTGTTTCATCAGCCCACCTGCTTTGGGGGTGTTTGATTTTCTCAAGTAGGTTGTTAACATAGCTTTCCACTTCCTTGCTCTCCACTTTGGGATATTCTTCCAGGAAGAGTTTTATTGACCAGCTGCCAAGGGTTTTTTCCAATTTGTTGACTCCCTCTTCTATTCGGAGCGTTTTCCTGAAGTTAACCTGGCTCAGCAAAAACCATAATAATAAAAAAGCAGACAGAAAAAGGATAATATGCAGGAAAAACTTTCTTTTCATTGGTAGAATTGTTTTAAAAATTCATTGCACTAACAAGGATCAGCTGCTTTATGATCAGCAATATCGGCTATTACGTATTTTTGATAACCGCAATGCCATCCAATCTATGTTGTGATCTTCAGGGTTTGCAAAAGATATGCGTCAGGGGCCCCACAAGCCACCATTCTAAATGTTTGTTTTTTCTTGTTTTGATGGCAGTAATAATGGTTGCCACAAACTCAGTCAGGTTCACCAACAAAATTACAGCCAGGTAGGCAAAAAAGGTGTTGGTAAATGACCGATCTGAAAAAATGATGCTCAAAAACCAGTAGAAACCTATGGAGTTGATAAACACCAGTATCAGCTGCGAAAAAAGGGCCTGGGTGCTGTGCCATCTTACAAAATAACCTTCCTTTCTGTTGGACAGGAAAAAAATCAAAGTGGCCAGCATATTGAACAAGGGCAAGCCTATCCCCGCCATGATAGCTACCAGGGACATGAGGTAGCTGTTGGAGGCTTTTTCTGCCTGGCCTTCACTTACTGGCTGCCTGAGCAGCTCTTGCGGAGTCATATGTTGTGAATTATATTCCATATCCAAATTCCAATTATTAAGCCTATGCTTAAATAGGCAACTGCCTTGTTTTTGAAAGTATTTTCCAGGGTAAAGTAGAATCGGAAAAAGCTACTTTTACCACGAACCCAATCTGTTGCTATCCACACAGGAAAAAGAGCCATGGCAAAAAACAGTACGAATCCAAGAGGGTTGGATGTGGCTGCATTTTTTGCTTCACCTCTCATGATAAACACTACAGATTGTGTTGTGCCGCATGATGGACAAGGGACGCCAGTGGCTTTCTTAAGCAGACAAACCTCTGTGCTGCTTTGAGCAGCGGGGATGCTTAGTTGCTTGTAAAAATGAAACCCACTCCAGCTAATCCCTGCCAGGGCTACTGAGAAAACCAATATGTATAATGTATTTCTGCTCAACGGTGTATTAAATAAACTGATATAGTCTTTGCAGGTTTTTTTCTTTGGTCGCACCCATAATCAGGAACCAGTCCACGATGGTCCAGATTCCCAGCCCACCGCATGTTAGAAGTTTGCCTATTCCCAAACCGGTATCACCTATCATAAATCGGTCAATCCCCAGGTATCCTATCAAAATGGAAACGATAAGAATTGTGGTGGGGTTTTTAAAATCAAGGGATTGCAACAATGTCCATTTAGATTCATCCGCTTGTTTCATGCGTTCCTTAATGTGGTAAATTTTTTCACTTTCAAAGTTTTTGGCATTTACCATTAAAAACATGTCAATCTTTTGTTCTTCCATCTTTTTGTTTTTTTGATCTTACCTATTGGGTTGCTAAAAAACCGGGTTTATCCCATATGTCAGGCAAGGGCTAAATCTGGTATATACTTGCCAAAGCATCTATGGGCGGAGCAGGTGGAGGTGCGTAAATTCGGCCAATGCTTTAATCCGGCATGTATGCTTCTTTATATGTAAAGCAAATATAATAAAACCTTGAATGGTTGTTAATGTTTTTTAAATAAAAATATGTTTGATTGTGAGTGTATCGTAAACCTATTAGATTAAGAAGTTGTTGCTCATTCGTAAATAACTCCCGGTCATAAATGCATTCTTATTAGCTTTGCAGATAAAAGTGGTCGAAAAATGGTTGATCCTTCCCAATTATATAATGAAATGCAATTTAGTATGTCGCGCAGTAGCGGTGCGGGTGGACAGCATGTCAACAAAGTTGAAACACGGGTTGAGCTCCGGTTTGATATTGCTGGCTCACAAATTCTTACCTCCTCTCAGAAATCGTTGCTAATGAATAGGCTGACAGGGAAGTTGACCAAAGATGGGGTTCTGATTATTGCTTCAGAACGTACCCGCTCCCAAAGCCGTAATAAGGCCGACTGTGTTGAAAAATTTCACAAGTTACTGGAGGATGCTTCAAAACCCCGAAAAAAGCGAATAGCTACCCGTCCCAGCTTGCGGTCCAGGAAAAAACGCCTGGAAAACAAAAAGCGGCATGCACAGAAGAAACAGGATCGAAAAAAACCAGACTTATAGGATCTATAGATAAGATTCGGCTTGATAAATTTTTAAGGGGTGAAATTTTTCTGTAAAAAATGTAAGATACCACATAATATGGTGTTTAAGGGTTTTCAATAAATTCACGAATCTGTTTGACCCATAGTAAGTAACCCTGGCCGTTGAGATGAATGCCATCTGTGGTAAGTGCTGTGCGTAACCGTCCTGAATCATCTGAAAAATGGCTGTGCAAATCAATAAAAACCAGGTTGTGTTGTTCAGCAAGGTTTTTTAGTTTGTGGTTGAACATAGCAATCTTTTCATCTGCTCCCCGGAAGAAGTCTTTCTTATCACCAGCAACTTCATTAACCGGTAAAACACTTTGAACAAAAATTTCTGTACTACCATTGCTCGCTTGAATTTCCTGAATCATTTTTTCATATTCGCCATTAAGTCTATCCAGGCCTGTTTCCCTGAATAATAGATTGTTGATGCCAGCCATGATAAAAACTTTTGAGGGTTCTCCCTTGATAATTGCAGGTAGTCGGTCTATTATTCCTTGAATATTATCACCACCAATTCCGCGGTTCATAATTGCAACATCGGGAAAGTATTCATTCCAAAATCCATGCTCAGTTATACTGTTTCCGAGCATGACCACCCCTCCGGATACCTTGGGTATACTTTCATGCATGGCTCGTCTTCTGTCGTAATAAAGTCCACCAAAAGCCCTGCTGGTTTCTTGTGTTCGTTCATCAACCTCTTCAACGTACGGTCTTAAAATTTCAGCCCATTTCATGTATCCTTTCCCCAGCAGGTGTAATCCATCGTTTGTAAATTTTTCGGAAAGCATTCCTTTGTCATCCAGGAAGTGCGGGTATAAATCAATGAAAGTAACTTCATAATCCATAGCCAGCTGGTGAATCCCTTTGTTGACAAGCTGGATTTGGTGATCTTTGTTTTGGGCATCAGGAAAGTGCTTGAAAATATTGTTGGTGGGCAACAGGCTTTGCACATAAAGCTGGGTCTGGGGAGCATCGTTCAGAATTTGCTCAATGATTTGTTCGTAGTTGTGGAGTATTGTTTCCACAGGGGTGTTTTTTGAAATGTCGTTAATTCCAATAAGTAAAAATATTTTCTCTGGCTGTGATGATGTAACCTGGTGCAACCGGTTTAATATGCCGAAGGTGTTATCGCCGGAAATTCCACGGTTAATTATTTTTG
>SLQX01000172.1 GCA_007131245.1 Bacteroidales bacterium | reverse complement strand
TTATGGCAATTCATCGGCTCTTTTTTTAGCTCATTTCTTATCGCGGTAAAACTACTTTTAAAATTCAAAGTTAAATTAATGATTTCAACAGGACCAGGAATTGCCATACCCATTGCATTAATCTGTCGCTTATTCAACTGCAGGGTAATTCATCTCGAAACCTGGTGCCGATTTTATACAAAATCATTCACAGGAAAATTCATGTATTATTTAGCTACTGACTTTTGGATCCAAAACGAGGAATTAGCTTCCCTTTATCCAAAAGCAACTTATGTAGGGAGATTATAATGATTTTAGTTACAATAGGAACAACCGCATTTGATTCACTGATAAAGGAAATTGACCAAACCTTCCCTAAATCAACTGATATTCTGTTACAAATTGCAGATGGAGTTTATAAACCCGTAAACTTTCCTTTTATTACTTTTTCAAACAATATTGATGAATACTATCATAAATCAGAACTCATTATTTGCCACGCAGGAGCCGGAACAGTATACAAATTACTGGAAATGGGTAAAAAAATAATTGTTGTTCCCAACATGACGCGTTCGGACCCTCACCAGCGCGAATTGGCAGACTTTGTTAAAAGCAATAATTATGGTTTGGTTCCTGATAATCTAAATGACATTCATAAGACAGTTTACCAGGCAGAGCAATTTATTCCTCAAAAATACAATAAACCGGTTTTTACAGGTAATAAACTATTACTGGAGATAATAGAGTCCTTTTAGTTTACCACTACACGCATGATTAGTAAAACTATAACCCTCACCTGTGCACTTTTTCCTTTTTTTCTTCTACTTTTGCACCGCCCAAAACGGTAGGTGTTTTTAGTAAATATACGGTTTAAAAGTCCGTAATATACGGTATTCTATTTCTGCTTTTGGGAGCATCTTTGGTGTCTGAAATAAATAATGGCATAACAGGCTATTATTTTCAACAATCAGCCTGGCTGCATAACATTTGTAATTAACCTTTGCCAGCGAACATTATATTATACGCCATTAGCAAAAAGTATTAAACCACTAGACCTTAATTCAAAAAAATATATGATAACAGGAATTTCGTTTGCATTTTTATCACTAATCATCGCTTTTGTTGTAACCATGAAAGCTATTCCAGCTATAATAAAGGTTTCCGAACTAAAGGGCCTTATAGATAAGCCTGATGGTGATCGAAAATTGCACAAAAACCTGACTTCAAATTTGGGCGGTGTGGGACTATTTGCTGGTTTTATGATTGCCTATGGCATCAGCATGGGTGTTTTTAACCCACACTATCTACCAGCCCTGATAGCATCTGTAACCATTTTGTTTTTCGTAGGGATCAAAGATGATATACTTGTCATTGCCCCCATTAAAAAACTCATTGGACAGATTTTGGCGGCATCGGTTGTTGTTTTCCTGGGTAACATCTACCTACCAGGCCTTGACGGGCTTTTGGGGATTGAGACATTTCATCCTATAGCTGGTAAAGTATTCAGCGTATTTGCCATGGTTATGCTCATCAATTCCTACAATCTTATCGACGGTGTTGACGGGCTGGCTGGTATTATTGCGCTTGTTGGCTCATACCTTTTTGGGCTGTGGTTTTTATGGGGCGGTCATTATGCCGAAGCAGTATTGTCTTTTTCAATGTCTGGTGCGCTACTGGGGTTTATGTTCCACAACTTTGAGCCTGCCAAAATTTTCATGGGTGATACAGGATCTTTGGTCATTGGGTTTATCCTGACTACCTCAGCTTTTCGCCTGGTGCAGCTCAACCCAACTACCCCGGGGTTATCAATGGATGCTCCAGTTGTCTTTGTCTTTTCTGTGATGATTATCCCTGTTTTCGACACCATAAGAGTAATTGCTATCCGCTTATCCAAAGGCCTTAGCCCACTGAAAGCCGATGCCAACCATATGCATCACTATTTGCTTAGGTTGGGGCTGAGACATTACCAGGTATCACTAATTTTGGCATTCTCTAACCTGTTTATTGTCCTTGCCGGGTTTAATTTTCAAAGTGCCAATATTTATTTATACATGAGTATAGTGCTTTTCATGGCATCCACCATTCTGCCAATTTTAAGGGGGATGAAAGGCATTATTCAAAAATACTGGGCCTGCCCGGTTCCAGAGCTTGATTTGCTGGATGAAGGTCTACTTGAATCGGATATCATGGATGATATTATGGATGATCTCACATCAAAAAATTCAACACAGAATCCCTATTACCGCCACCTGGTGTATAAGCGAATGAATGAAAAGGAATACCAAAGCATGCAGAACGAATAAAACTAGTTCACAACCTGTTTGGCAGAAATTCTTCCCGGCAACTGGTATCGAAGCCCAACCCTTACCCCCACATTATCTCCATACATTTCTCCCCTGTCAACACCCACATTTAATACAGAAGTAAGGTTAGGCATAATGAGGTATTGCAGATCAGTGCGCCAGCTCCACTGGCCTAGCGGTTGCTCTATTTTAAAAACCTGCGGAACGGTAATGGTGCTGGCGTGTAATCCTTTATTTTTGCTGTATGTAAACCTGACCCTGTATGTGAGATCAGGTGCTATCTTCCCCTTAATGCCAACATGGTGAGCTTTTATACGATTATTCCAAATACGCATGCTTCCAAACTGATCGATATGCCGGGTATAAATTGGTGAGGTAATCAAAGGAGTGCCAATAACCATGTGGTGATGTGTCCAGCCGGAATAGTAAACATTGTGATTAAAATAGTTATCATCCCCTCCAAGCTCCAGTTCCATATCATGCACCGGCCCCGACTGATCGGTGGTTTGTACATACTCATACAAAAATCCGGTTACCAAAGCATTGGAATTATGATTACGGAACGACATACCCCACAATCCATCCGGGAAATTCCTGCGGCGCATACCTGAACCATCTTCAAATATATCCTGATGGTAGCCGCCCAAGGTAAAACCAGTGAAATGGTAATCAATACCATAGTTCCGGGAACCAATGTGATTCCCAAATTTATTTTGCTGCCAGTCCAAAGGGGCATCATCTCCTCCTGAGCGTACAAAAAACAACTTTACGAAATCAGATAAATCAGAAGGTAGTTCCCCGTGTGCAGGGTGCTGACCGCCCCATTGTGCAAAATGATAAAAAGAGTGGTATAGCTGAAGAGGGAAATCCCATGATGACCGCAGGGCAGCATACTTTTGATGGAGCATAACCCCTTTCACATATCTATCACCTTCAAACCACCCATGTGCCATTGATCCTTTCATCTCAAACAAACCACCCGTATAAGGTACTTCAACAAATCCTGCTGTTCCAAAATCTAACTTAGGCATTGGCCGGGCATTGGCTGACCAAATTATCGAAC
>SLQX01000163.1 GCA_007131245.1 Bacteroidales bacterium | reverse complement strand
GTTTTTTTCAACCCTGGTAATTCCTTCAAAGCAAACTGCGTATAATGTATTAAACGCTTTTCAAATAACTTTATCCCTTCTTTTAGATAATCTTGCTCTGTTTTACCAATAGTAAGCAATGTTATTTTCATTGGACTGCATTAAAGTTTACTTGTTCATGTGGACTTGACATATAATCATCTACTCCCTCAAAAAACATTAAGCAATTATGCCAGGAATAATTTTAAGTGCCAAGCAAATACTCCATTCTCAATTAAGCACCGTGGAGCTCCTTTACTGTTCAACATTCCCTGATTGTTACTTCAATAATTTATCCACAAAATTAGGAGATTATTTGAGAAGGTTCGGGCAAAACATTTATCTTTACACGATACAATTGAAAAAAGCATTAAATCCACTTTTTATTTCAAGTTGGTTTGATTTTTGGTGTTGTATTCAGGTTATACCTGCTTTGAAAAAGATTTGCCATGCAAATCACAGGCTATAGCTAACAGAACAAAACAAAAGCCATGGTAAAGGTTATTTCAAATTTCGCAATTTTAATATTACTGATTACTCAGCCCTCAATTCTTTGGGCAGGAGACCAAGATTCAGAAACAGCTCAGAAGGTGATTTCAGCCATCAATCAGGGGAAAGCCCGCGAAGTAGCCCGCTACTTTGGCTCCACTGTTGATTTGAATCTTCCCGGCAATGAAGGCACCTTTAGTAAAAACCAGGCACAGCATATCTTACGCAACTTCTTTTCAACCAATAAACCTGCAGAATTCAAAGTAAACCATCAGGCCCCTTCCCGCGAAGGCTCAGTTTATGTGATTGGCTCCTACCAATCCCTAAACGGTAAATCGTTTCGCATCTATTTCCTGGTAAAATCCGTTTCCGGGAATGAAGTTCTGCATCTTATCCAAATAGAAGAAAAGTAAACCTTCTGAAGTTTACTTATTTACCAACTTTCCTGCCGCTCCTAACTCTACAACTAAACAACTGGTTCACATACGCTAAGAATCGTTTTGTCAAATCGTTTCCAAAGAGTAACTCAAGGAAACATGAAAATTGTTTGTGTATATTTTGCAATAAAGATTATTTTTGAAGTTTCAGAAAAAGGCAAAAAGTGGACAGTCTATGTTAAGTCTGGAAGTTGTAATTGTATTGCTGGTGCTTTTATTGGCAATTATCATGTTTGCCACCGAGGCTCTTTCTGTGGATGTAGTAGCATTGTTGATAGTGGTTACACTCATCGTAACAGGGGTAGTATCCCCCCAGGAAGGTGTATCTGGTTTTAGTAATTCGGCTACAATCACAGTGGCATCAATGTTTATTCTCAGTGCCGCACTTTTCAAATCGGGTGCAGTAGCCGGGTTGGGCAACCGACTGGCCCGGCTATTCCAATACAATTTTTGGCTGGCAATTGCTGCAACCATGATTGGAGTGGCGGTTGTATCCGCATTTATCAACAACACCCCGGTTGTGGCCATTTTCATCCCCATTTTGGCAGGAGCAGCAGCCAAGTCCGGCAACAACCTGGGCAAGATGCTCATACCACTCTCTTTTGCCTCCATGTTTGGGGGGCTGTGTACACTTATTGGCACTTCAACCAATATATTGGTGAGCGGAATAGCCGCTGATCATGGGCTGGAACCCTTTGGCATGTTTGAAATGTCAAAGTTGGGTTTGATATTTTTTGGAGCGGGAATCATATATATGCTCGCAATCGGGATCAGGTTAATTCCCAAAAGAGAAACCAGCCAGGGGCTGGTACAAAAATTTGGGATGGGTGATTATCTGACCGAGATTGTTCTTTTGGAAAATGCACCATCCATTGGAAAAAAAATTGATGAAAGCCCATTAAAGCGAAAGCTTGACATCGACATCCTGGAAATAAACAGGCAAGGTCAAAGGTTTTTTATGCCCAGTCATCAGATGGTTCTGGAAAAAGGTGACATCCTTAAAGTACGTTGCAACCTGGAAAAAATTAACGAACTGAAGGACAGACAGGGGATTGTATTAAAGTCGGACGCCAAATTCCAGGACAAAGACATGGAAAGCGACAAAGTGGTTTTGGTGGAGGCTGTAATTGCACCCAACAGTGAGTTTGAGGGACGCACTGTAAAAGAGATTTCCTTCAGACAGAAATACGGTGCCACGGTACTGGCCATAAGACACCGCGGTGAGATTATGCGCGAGAAGGTTGCCAATACAGTGTTACGCTCAGGAGACACCTTACTCATAGAGGCCCAAAAGGATAAACTGGATTTTCTCAGACAACTTCAATTGCATGGACGAAACACATTCCTTATTGTATCGGAAGTGGGTTTACAAAAGTTCAAGAAAGATAAAATTTTGCTTGTGGCGACAGCCATTGTTGGGATAATAACTATGGCGGCTTTAAACATTCTACCCATCATGGTTGCTGCACTGATAGGTTGCATTTTTTTGATTATCACCGGCTGTATAAGTATGGAAGAAGCCTACAGAGCCATTGACTGGAAAGTGATATTTTTACTGGCTGGGGCTATGAGCCTGGGCATTGCCATGGACAACAGTGGAGCTGCAGTATTACTCTCAGGTTTTCTCATTGAAATAGCCGGATCGCTGGGGCCGACAGCCGTGGTTTCCATATTATACCTTATCACTGTAATTCTCACCAGCATGATGAGTAATAATGCCAGTGCTGTATTACTGGCCCCTATCGCCATTGCTGCTGCTATAGCAATGGGCTTCGATGCGCGTCCGTTTTTAATGGCCATTACTTTTGCAGCTTCATCCAGCTTTATGACCCCCGTGGGATATCAAACCAACACGATGATTTTTGGTGCAGGAAACTATAAATTCATGGATTTTGTAAAGGTAGGTGTCCCCCTGAATATTTTATTTTGGATAATTGCTACTTTTTTAATTCCTGTTTTTTTCCCTTTTTAGACTGAGCCTGATAACATATGAGCAAATTCAAATCTTATTATAACATTTTACTGGATGCCTTAAACTATCCCGTATTTCAACTTGGAGAAAGTGATTTAACTGTCGCTCTTTTCCTTTACCTGATTATCTCAGTGGGTTTACTTTTTTACCTATCTGCCCGATTAAAAAGCATTCTTCAAAACCGCATCTTGTTAAGGTTAAGATACAATGCCGAGCCCGGGGTCAGGCAGGCCATTAGCACCATTTTTCGGTATATTGTGGTAGTCTTTGGCTTGATTATTATTATACAAAGTGCCGGCCTGGATCTCAATTTCCTCACCATACTTGCCGGAGCCCTGGGTGTTGGTATTGGTTTTGGTTTGCAAAATATTACTAACAACTTTGTCAGTGGCATTGTAATTTTGTTTGAGCGGCCCATTAAAATGGGCGATCGCATAGAACTTTCCAACTCTGCCGGAGAAACAATCAACGGTGATGTGATCAACATTTCAGCCAGGGCAACCACCGTACTTACCAATGACAATATTGCTATCATTGTTTCAAGATCCAACCTCATCACCTCCAGTGTTATCAACTGGAGCTATAACGACAGACGGGTAAGGTTTAACTTTCCCGTAGGGGTTCATTTCAAAGAAGATCCGCTGTAGTAAAAGAGTTGCTGCTCCAGGTAGCCCTTGAAAATGAAGGGGTGTTAAAATCTCCACCTCCCGATGTATTGTTTGACAAGTTTGATGACAGCTCACTGAATTTTAACCTTAGAGTTTGGACCACCTGCTACATACAAAAACCCGGAGTGCTAAAAAGCCAGATAAATTATGCCATACATAAAAAGTTTAAGGAGAACAACATCGAAATACCTTTCCCCCAGCGAGATTTGCACCTCAAAACGGGCTTCCCTCTTTCCCTTAAATCAGATGTCAACACCCCCCACGGATAAAGTTTAGATGCAAGTCGATTTATTTAGTTTATTATCATGAAAAACATATTTACAACTCCACAAAACTACTTTTTAGAAAAGCCTCGACATCTGGATAACCCCCATGGGTGGATTATGCACACTCCTTTTGCTTTTTACCTGGTTGAAACCCTGAAGCCTTCGATTATTACCGAACTGGGCACTTACAGTGGTAATTCGTACTTTGCCTTTTGCCAGGCGGTGAAAGATTTGGGGTTGCAAAGTAAGTGCTATGCTGCAGACACCTGGCAGGGTGATATTCATGTGGGAAGTTACAGTGAAAAAGTGTTTGAAAGAGTAAACAATATCAACAACCGCGAATTTAGTCATTTCTCTCATCTGTTGAGAATGGACTTTGACAAAGCCTTATCATTATTTAAAGACCAAAGCATCGACTTACTTCACATTGATGGCACACACACCTACCCGGCAGTAAAACATGACTTTGAAAGCTGGCTACCCAAGATGAGCTCACAGGGCATTATTTTACTTCACGACACTTGCGTAAAAGACAAGGGATTTGGTGTGTGGAAGTTTCTTGAGCAAATCAAACCACTTTATCCTGTGCTTGAATTTAATTTCAGCGAAGGGCTCGCCTTAGTATGCACGGGGATAGAAATCCACCCGGACATCCTGACACTAATGGAAAATGCCAAACAAAAGCCTGCCATCCTCAAAATATTTGAAAGGTTGGGAGAAAATATTTTGCATACTCACGAAAGGGATGTTATCAAGACAAAACTAAAGAGCTTTCAAGAAACCAAATCATCCCTTAACAAACAGCTTCTGGAAAAGAAGAAAGTAATAAAACAGCTTAAGAAACAACTTAAAGTGGCCAGGCAAAAAAGCAAATAGAAATCTGTCAACCTTCGTTTTTTACATTGCTTCCCTTGGCATCACATTCAACCCTTCGGAGTTATAAGTACCATATTCTCCATCTCCCCTATCATAAATAAAGAAAGCCTGCAAATCGTCCCTATTATTCACAAACTGCTTTGACTTTTCCAATCCCATTACCATAAATGCGGTGGCAAAAGCATCTGCCGTCATGCAGTCGGGAGCCAAAACAGAAACGCTTAACAAATTATGATCAACGGGCCAGCCTGTCTCCGGATCGATGGTATGAGAAAAACGCTGACCATCCTGCTCATAATACTGCCGGTAACTACCGCTGGTAGCCAGCCCCTGGTCTTCAATTTCAACCATAAATGCCCACTCCTGCTCATCATACATATCGCTGGCAGGTTTTTCCAGGCCAATGCGCCAGGAAGTTCCATCTGGCTTTACACCTTTGGCTACCAGGTCACCTCCCAGCTCAACCAAATAAGATTCAATCCCTCTTGACTCCAGGAACTCTCCGGCCAAATCAGCTCCATATCCTTTAGCAATCGCATTGAAGTCAAATTGCAATCCTTCCATTGTTTTAAGAACCCGGTCACCATCCAAGGATACTTTCTCGTAGCCCACCAAACTTTTCAGGCTGTCAACAAGGCCAGGAGTCATCTCTGACCGCTCTTCAACACCAAAGCCCCAGGCATTCACAAGAGGTGATACGGTAGGATCAAATGCGCCATGCGTCTCTTCGGCTATCTCAAGACTTCTTTTCAAAACAGTTTGAAAATAGGCATCAGCGCGGTTGGTTTCATTGCGATTAATACGGGAAATAGTAGAAGTGGCATCATAATAAGACAAAGAGCTGTTGATATCTGCAAACAAACTATCAAGAGAAGCCTGGTAATCATTCCCTTCCTCACAGAAGTAGGAAATGGAATAGTAAGTACCAAAAACCAAGCCCCTGAAGTTTACAAATTCAAGTTGGTTATCAACACTTCTGCAAGAACTTAACAGCATCAAAACACTTAAGAGGACAATCAGGTATTTTTTCATATTGGCAAAATTTTTATAATAAAACAGATAGCTAGCAAGGTATCTTCCCCATTAAAAGCAATTGAGACAATAATCCTTTCGGGTAGGGTTACTCTTTGTTTCCCATGTGCAAAGGTTCGGTGTGAATGGATATATGCGTTTCCTGGCCATAAGCATCTCTCAACGTTTTCTCAAGATCCACGGTAATCTGGTGAGCATCTTCAATATTAAGTTCATTAAGCACCCGTATATGAATATCAATGGCAATATTACTACCTATTTTCCGGGTTTTAAGGTCATGTGGGTCGTGCACTCCATCAACCCCGGAGGCAATTTCAAGTATCTCATTTTCATATTCTTTGGGTAATGAAGTTTCAATAAGTTCCATAAGGGTCGCCCTGGAAATACTAAAAGCCACTTTAAAAATAAAGAAAGAAACAATAACAGCAGCCAATGGATCGAGAATAACCCAACTTTTTCCTAAAAAAATGGCTCCTCCAATCCCCAGCAGTGTACCCAAAGAGGAATAAACGTCACTTCTGTGATGCCATGCATTTGCAGCTAAAACCTGGCTACCGGTTTTCTTTCCGGCAACAAGGGTATACCTGAACAAAAACTCCTTGATTACCACAGAGCCAATGGCTGCATAAAAGGCTGCCATACCGGGTGTAGCAAGTTCTGCACCTTGCGAAAAGTTATATATTTTCATCACCCCCTGGTAAAACAGTCCCGCTCCCACCAAAATCAATACAATACCCACAAAAGAAGTCGCCAGGGTTTCTACTTTGCCATGCCCGTATTTATGGTTATGATCTTTGGGCCGTGCGGCAACCGAAAACCCGGCCAGCACAACCAGGTCCGTAGCTATATCGCTCACCGAATGCACCCCATCAGCCACCATTGCCGAACTTTTGGCCAAAACACCAGTACCCAGTTTAATGATGGTTAACAAAACATTTGCCACAAAGCCCAACCATATGACTTTTTGGGCATAACTTTTCAATTCTTTTGACATGTTGAAAAGGCTAAAAATAAAAAAGCCCTGAAAAAAATCAGGGCTGCAAAGTTAACCACCAAAATCGTCTAAGTCAATATTTTCTTCGGGAACTCCTAAATTGTCAAGCATGCTCAACACAGAGTCATTCATGATAGGCGGTCCGCATAGGTAATATTCAACTTCCTCTGGCTCTTCATGCTTATTCAGATAATTATCGAGTACTACCTGGTGGATAAACCCGGTATACCCGTCCCAGTTGTCTTCGGGAAGGGGCTCTGAAAGAGCAATATTGAATTTGAAGTTGGGGAATTCTTTTTCAATTTTTCTAAAATCCTCTTCGTAAAAAACTTCTCTTTTGGAGCGGGCTCCGTACCAATAGGAAACTTTACGGTCGGTTTTCAGGGTGTGGAACAAATGAAAGATATGCGATCGCAGGGGTGCCATTCCTGCTCCTCCACCAATATAAACCATTTCCCTGTCTGTGTTTTTTATGAAAAATTCGCCATACGGGCCCGATACTGTTACCTTATCACCAGGTTTGCGTGAGAAAACATATGAGGAGCAAATACCAGGGTTAACTTTCATAAACTGGTTTTTCTCCTTATCCCACGGTGGGGTAGCAATACGAATATTCAGTTTCACGATATTCCCTTCGGCAGGGTGGTTGGCCATGGAGTAAGCCCGGAAAATCGGTTCGGAGTTACGCATTTTTAAATCCCACATATTCAATTTGTCCCAGTCTTCACGAAACTTATCTTCCACTTCTATATCTTTTCCAAAATCGACTTCCACCGGGGGTACATCAATTTGGATATAACCACCTGACTGAAAATCAAGATCCTCACCTTCAGGTAATTTAACAACAAACTCCTTAATGAATGTGGCCACATTTTTATTGGAAACGACCTCACACTCCCATTTCTTGATACCAAATATTTCTTTGGGGACCTGAATTTTAAGATTATCCTTAACTTTTACCTGGCAGGCCAGCCTCCATTTGTTTTGCACCTCTTTCCTGGTAAAATATCCAATTTCTGTGGGCAAAATATCACCTGCCCCATCAAGGACCTGGCATTTACATACGGCGCAGGTTCCCCCACCACCACATGCGCTGGGCAAATATATACCCTGCTCTGAGAGTGTATTCAGGAGAGTACCTCCGGAATTCACTTCCATCTCTTTATCATCGTTGATGGTAATTTTTACAGGCCCGCTGGGAATAAGCTTATGCCGTGCATAAAGCAAAACACCTACCAACATGAGCATAACGAAAAAAAACATTACAACGCTCAAGGTAATTACCCATAAACTACTGGTTTCTAACAATATCATGGTCTATTAATTTCTATTGGTTGATAAATTACAATTCAATTCCCATAAAACTCATAAAGGCAATACCCATGAGTCCGGTAATAATGTAAGTGATTCCCAGCCCTCTCAGTGGGGCAGGCACATTGGAGTAGCGAATTTTTTCACGAATAGCGGCAATACCAACAATGGCCAGGAAAAAGCCAGCTCCGCTTCCCAGTCCGAAAGAAATAGCCTCGGTAATGTTGGCATAGTTCCTCTCTTGCATAAACAGGGAGCCACCAAGGATAGCACAGTTTACAGCTATAAGTGGCAAGAATATTCCCAGTGAGCTGTAAAGGGTTGGGCTGAGCTTTTCTATAAGCATCTCTACCAATTGAACCATGGCCGCAATGATGGCAATAAACATGATAAATGTGAGAAAGCTAAGGTCTACAGCAGCAAACTGTGGTCCCAACCAGGACAGAGCGCCCCTGCTAAGAATAAAGTTTTCAAGCAGATAATTAACAGGAACAGTAAATCCAAGCACAAAAATTACTGCTGCACCCAATCCAACGGATGTGGTTACGGTACGAGATACAGCAAGGTAAGAACACATGCCTAAAAAGTAGGCAAAAACCATATTATCGATAAAAATGGCCCGGACAAATATGCTAAATAAATCTTCCATTTTTCTTTGTTTAAACGTTTATTAATTTACTTGCTTTATCAACCTAACTGACATCAACAAGAGATCGGTCACGGTGTCGATGAACCCATATTATAATACCCACAGTAATAAGTGCCATTGGAGGCAAAATCATCAAACCATTATCCTCATACCCTATCTGGTAGATGAAGTTGGGTATAACCTGGTATCCCATCAGGGTACCCGAGCCTAATAACTCACGAATAGCAGCCAATAACAACAAGATAGAACCATAACCAGCGGCATTACCTATCCCATCCAGGAATGAGGGCCATACCTTATTGCTAAGGGCAAAAGCTTCCAGCCTGCCCATAATGATACAGTTGGTAATAATCAACCCTACAAACACTGATAGTTGCCGGCTTACATCATAAAGAAATGCTTTAAGAATCTGGTCCACAAGTACAACAAGGGAAGCAATAACAGTCAACTGCACAATAATGCGAATTCGTGGTGGTATTCCATGTCGCAGCAATGAAATAATTACATTGGCCGATCCCATAACAGCCACAACCGAAATCGCCATTACCAACGATGCTTCTAGTTGTACCGTGATAGCCAGTACAGAACAAATACCAAGAACCTGCACGGTAATGGGGTTTTCTTTACCAATGGGCTCAGTTAGCAACTTCCTGTTTTTGGGAGAAAACAGGGTTTCTTTGGGTGCTGTATTTTTCTCGCTCATAGTATTGTTTTCTGTTTTTCAAAATAAGGTAAATAAACTTTAAGGCCATTGCGCAACATATCTGTAACCCCGTTGGAAGTGATGGTTCCTCCACTAATGGCATCAACAGCATGCGGATCATCGTCAGGAGCTCCCCCTTTTACAACTGTAACAGGCTTGAAACCTCCCTCTTCATCGAAGATTTTTTTACCCATAAACTGGTTCTCAAATGGAGGGTCAGCAATTTCAGCACCTAGGCCGGGGGTTTCGCTGGCATGATCAAAGTTTGCACCGGCAATGGTGACCAAATCCTCGTAAAAGCTAAGGTAGCCCCATATGGCCCCCCACAATCCATTTCCTCTGATGGGAACAATGTAAAAGAGCTCATCATCCACATCAGCAATAAACAGGGGTAGCTGCCTTTCTTCCAAAGGTTTGCGATTCTCATCCTGTAAGTCTACCTCAAAAGCATCACCATCAATTTCTTCGCCTTGATAGTTAAGCACTTTGGTCTCTTTGATATACTCTTCAAAAAGCTCGATGGCCTCATTACGGTGAGCTTCAATACCGATGGTAGACAATATATTTTGCATTTTTTCTATACGCATGTTTCTGTCCTGCAATGGTCGGAGCAATGTGGCTGCTGAAGATAGCACCAGTGCAACCACAACTACCATCACAGAGGCGTACATAAAGACATATCGGTTACTCATTGTATAGTTTCTTTAAAGGTTTCTTAAGCCTGTGTTTGTAAACGAATCTTTTCAATGCGTTTTTGGCGTTTTTTAGATTGGGCCTCAACAACATAATAGTCAATAAGGGGTGAAAATACATTCATGAAAAGGATGGCCAGCATCATACCCTCGGGGTAGGCTGGGTTAAGTACCCTGATCAATACTGTTAGAATGCCTATCATAGCCCCGTATATGTATTTTCCAATCCCCGTTTGTGATGCAGACACGGGATCGGTAGCCATGTAAACAGCACCAAAGGCAAAACCTCCCATAATCAAGTGCTTATAAGCGGGTAATGCCATGAATTCATTGACGGCCAATAGGTTGAGCATCAAGCCCATAAACAAACCGCCCAAAAAAACTGAAGCCATAATTCGGAAACTTCCTACACCAGTTGCCACCAAAACGATGGCTCCAAGCAGTATGGCAAAAGTAGAAGTTTCACCGATAGAACCTGGGATAAACCCAAAGAACATATCAAAATCAGAAGGCATCGTACCTTCACCTATCGCCATTACAGCCAGTGCAGTGGCACCAGAGAAGCCATCTACAAGTTGTTGCCCATCTTCGAGCCCGGTGTATATCCAAACCTCGCCCGAAAGGTAGGACGGATAAGCAAAAAACAAAAAGGCCCTTGCCAGCAAGGCCGGGTTGAGAATGTTCATGCCGGTTCCGCCAAAGACTTCTTTACCGATAATAACGGCAAATATGGTAGCCACAGCCACCATCCAAAGAGGGGTAGTAACGGGAATCACCAAAGGTATCAGCATCCCTGACACCAGGAACCCTTCATTTACCTCGTGATTACGGGTAGAGGCAAAAATAAACTCCACCGCCAGCCCCGAAACATAGCTTACTATAATTATAGGCAACACTTTGATCAAACCAAAAACAACCTGATCCATAAATGTTGCTTCCTCTCCTGTGGCCTGAAAATGCTGAAAACCTACATTCCAGATTCCAAATAAAAGAGGGGGAATAAGGGCAATGATCACATGCACCATAGTACGTTTCATATCTATGGCATCGCGTATATGTGTGCCGCTTCGGGTTACATCGCCCTTCACATACAAAAAGGTTTCGAATGCTTCAAAAGTGCGATGCAACTTTTCGAAACGTCCACCTTTCTCAAAATGGGGCTTTACTTTTTCTACTAAATTAATTAACGCCTTCAATGTTATATCATTTTTGGTTTAATAAAAAGTAAATTGTAAAAGTTTCTTATTGTCGTATGGATTTATTTATGCAAATTCTTTTCTGATAGTGTCTAACCCTTCCATTATCCAGTCCTGGAAATCTATTTTGGATGGACATACATATTCACAAAGGGCAAAATCTTCGGGAGCCACTTCGTAAATACCAAGCTTTTCCATCATATCAATGTCATTGATCATAATTGATTTAACCAATTGCATGGGCATGATTTCCATGGGCAGAACCTTTTCATAGAGTCCGGTAATTACAAAGGGGCGTTCCCCACTGCGAATATTTGTATTGAGTCGATACTTCTTCCAGGGCATCAGGAAAGCGGGGAATGTTCTGGAAACACTAAACTTGTCTAAATTGGGGGTAATCCAACCGAAGATTTCAGGCTTATCGCCTTCAGGAATAATGGAAATTTGATCATGGTAATACCGGATATATCCTTCGGGCTCTATATGCATCCCGGTAAGTACATTACCGCTGATGATACGCGTATTTAAACCTTCTTCCTTGCGGATGTTTTGTAAAATAACATCCGAAACCTTTGCCCCTGATGTAACCCTGTAGTAACGGGGGTTGAGCACTTCCGAACCGGTGAGGGCAACAATTTTGGTTGCGTCGTAGATACCCCTTTCAAACAAACGACCAATGGTTATCACATGCTGAACACCCAAATACCAGGCAATATCATCCTTATCGGCAATGGGATCCACATGGTGAATATGAATCCCTACATTTCCGGCGGGATGAGGTCCTTTAAAGGTGTTTACCCGGACACCTTCAGCCTGTAAAAATCCTTTACTGGTGGTGTTTTCTGCATGAACACCCAGGTGAATTTTGCCATCAGTAAGTTTTTTGAGTGCATTCAGCCCTACCTGAAATTCTTTTTCCTGACCATTAATAATAAAATCAAGATCAGGACCAAGAGGGGCGCTGTCAAAAGCAGAAATAAAAATGGCTTTGGGTACATCATTCGGGTTGGCAATAACGGAATAGGGCCTTTGCCTGATAGATGGCCACAATCCACTCTTCAGTAACTTTTCGATAACTTGTTCCCGCGAAAGATCTTTGGGATCAGCTGCTCCAAAATCTACATACTCATCTTCCTGGTCGGCTTCTATGACTATACGCAGAATGCGGCGCTTTTCGCCTCGTACCAGATCAGAAAAAGTTCCGCTCACGGGAGAGGTAAATACAATTTTTTCATTATATTTATCGAAAAACAAGGGTGTGCCAGCTTTTACCTTTTCCCCTTCTTTCAATAGCATTTTAGGTGTTAACGAATGAAAATCAGGAGGACATAAGCTGTAAGTGGCAGATCGAGGAGCTGTATTAAGAATTTTTTCAGCTTCACCTTGCATGGGGATATCTAATCCCTTTTTGATCTTAATTGGCTTTGACATCTTTTTCGTTCTTATTTTGGACC
>SLQX01000138.1 GCA_007131245.1 Bacteroidales bacterium | reverse complement strand
TCAGTAATGAATTCAAAAAATACCTTACATCGAAAAAAGTAGCCGAACTCTAACAATCAATGAAAAATCAGAATTACTTTTTTAACCCAATTAATACTGCCAAAGAAATGAAAAGAACCATCATAAAAATAGATGAATACTTGTGTAACGGATGCGGCCTTTGCGTGGAGGGCTGTCATGAGGGAGCACTCCAAATGATCGACGGCAAAGCCCGAATGATAAGTGATTTGTACTGCGATGGCCTGGGGGCATGCATTGGCGACTGCCCGGTGGGCGCCATAACCCTTGAGGAAAGGGAAGCGGAGCCTTATGATGAAATAAAGGTAATGGAACGTATTTCACCCAAAGGCGAAAGCACCATTTTAGCCCATCTCAACCACCTTATCGATCACAAGCAGGATGAATTTGTTGAGCAAGGCATTCAGTATATAAAAGATCATAGTCTGGATGTGGACCTCCGCAAACTTAAAAATCAAAATACAAACCAACAAGATTCCATAAAAGCAACTACACCTCAATCAAAAGAAGATATGACAATGCATGCACATAATGGCGGGGGATGCCCCGGTTCCAAAATGATATCGTTTGATCAACCTCAAACCAGTTCTGCTGCAGCTACAGCCACCGTACAAGAACAACCTTCAGAACTCAGGCAATGGCCGGTACAGTTACACCTGGTAAATCCCAACGCCCCCTATTTCCAAAGTGCTGATGTACTTATGGCGGCTGATTGTGTGGCTTTCTCCATGGGAAACTTCCACAGCAAATACCTGAAAGGAAAAGGTTTAGCTATAGCATGCCCAAAACTTGATAACGACAAAGAGGTTTACATCGAAAAACTGACTGCCATGATTGACCAGGCAAAAATCAATACCCTTACGGTAATGATTATGGAAGTTCCTTGCTGCTCAGGGCTGCTGCAAATTGCCAAAATGGCTACTGATAACGCAGAAAGGAAAGTTCCTGTGAAAGCCATTGTTATTGGTCTTAATGGAGAAATAAGAAAAGAAGAATGGGTGTAAGGTAAAAAAAGTTTTTGTACGCTGAAAAAATCAATCAACCCATCAGCTACAAAACTCAGCTTATCCCCGGTATTAATACTAAAAAACGTTCTTTGCTAACCCCTTAATAAACGCTCTTAAAAAGCACTTTTAAAAAATCAATTTACAAACGTAAAAAAAAAAATTATGAGTATGTTTTGCTTTCAATGCCAGGAAGCCGCAAAAAACACAGGATGCACAATCAAAGGTGTTTGCGGGAAAGAACCCGAGTTGGCCAATATCATGGATGTACTAATGTACCAACTAAGAGGGATTGCCGTCTATAATAACATGGCCAGGGAAAAGGGCATAGACACAGCCAACCAGGATCGTTTCATCTTCGAGGGTCTGTTTATGACCATTACCAATGCCAATTTCGACTACCAGCGCTTTATTGAAAAAATTCGCCAGGGTTTTGAAGTAAGGCTGGAGCTTGAAAATAAACTTGAGAATGAAGGTGTTAACATCAACAAAGACGAACTGCCTGAAGCGGCGAAATGGTATGCTTACACCCCTGCAGAATATGAAAGAAAAACCCAACAAGTGGGTGTATTGCAAATGTCGGAAAATGAAGACATCCGCTCATTGCGCGAATTAATCATTTATGGTGTAAAAGGGATGGCTGCTTATGCAGAGCATGCTTTTAACCTGGGTGAAATCGAACAGGGAATATTTGACTTCATATCCAAAGCCCTTGCAGCAACCCTTGATGATTCGCTCAGTGCAGATGAACTTACTTCTTTGGTGCTGGAAACCGGATCCTATGGTGTGAAGGTTATGGCACTACTGGACAAGGCCAACACTACCGCCTATGGCAACCCGGAAATCACCAAGGTAAACATTGGAGTACGCAACAACCCTGCTATCCTTATCAGCGGCCACGACCTGCGCGATATGGAGGACTTGCTGGAACAAACTGAAGGTACTGGGGTGGATGTATACACCCACAGTGAAATGCTTCCTGCCAACTACTATCCCGCATTTAAGAAATACAAGCACTTTGTGGGAAACTACGGTAGTTCCTGGTGGAAACAAAAGGAAGAGTTCGAAACATTTAACGGCCCCATCCTTTTTACCACCAACTGCATCGTACCCCCAACAAAAAAAGCCACCTATACAGACCGCATTTACACTACCGGGTCGTCAGGTCTGAAAGGGAGTAAACATATTCCCAACCGTACTGAAGGTGGGCGTAAAGATTTTTCGGAAATTATTGAGCATGCAAAACAATGTCAGCCACCCACAGAAATAGAAACAGGTGAAATCGTAGGTGGATTTGCACACAATCAGGTAATCCAACTTGCTGATAAGGTAGTAGATGCTGTAAAATCGGGTGCCATTCGCAAATTCTTTGTAATGGCCGGTTGTGATGGCCGGATGAAAGACCGCGACTATTATACCCAGTTTGCCGAAGCTCTGCCCAAAGACACCGTTATCCTTACGGCAGGCTGCGCCAAATATCGTTACAACAAACTTCCTTTGGGTGACATCGGGGGTATTCCCAGAGTTTTGGATGCAGGACAATGCAACGACTCCTACTCTTTGGCTGTTATCGCTCTGAAACTCAAAGAAGTTTTTGAATTGAACGACATCAATGAGTTGCCCATTGCATACAACATTGCTTGGTATGAACAAAAAGCCGTCATTGTATTACTGGCATTGCTGTCACTGGGTGTGAAAAATATCCACCTGGGCCCCACCCTGCCTGCATTCCTTTCTCCCAATGTGGCTAATGTACTTGTGGAAAACTTTGGCATTGCTCCCATTGGAAGTGTTGATGAAGACATGAAATTGTTCCTCAACTAAAAGATTGGCCCCCGGAGTTCTTTCAAACTCCGGGGGTATTTTTATAATCCTTAAAAAAAAATCAAAGTATGGAAAAAGACGATATAATCTGTTCCTGCATGGAAATAACAAAAGGTGAGGTGGAAAATGCCATCATTGATAAAAAACTCACCACCATTGAACAAGTGCAGGATGAAACCGAAGCTGGCACTGTGTGTGGTGCTTGTGTAGAAGACATTCACCTGCTGCTGGAAGAGATCCAGGTAAAATAAATCCGAAAACAGAGCTTTTTTTTCAAATTATAAAACATCCTCAAAAAATTCTAATATGAGCAACTTCAATCATAGCACAATCATTCAATTTAAAACAGATATTACATACAACGAAAATAGTGTTGTAAGCAAACGTGTTCTGGAAAGATCTACCGGTAATGTGAGCCTGTTTGCCTTTGACAAAGGACAAAGACTCAGTGAGCACTCCGCTCCCTTTGACGCCATTGTGCAATGTGTGGAAGGCAAGGTTGAAATCATCATTGACAAAAAGCCCTATATCCTGGAAGAAGGTCAAACCATTATCATGCCTGCCAACATTCCCCATGCCGTAAATGCCCTTGAAAAATTTAAAATGCTGCTGACCATGATAAAGGGGTAGCCCCCCCTGAAGTAGCAAGCAAAATGTGTATCCCCCAGCGATAAAATATGGGTTGCATAAAGCACCATTATAAGCATAAAAAACTATACCAGAGATACCCTCCCGGTTTTCACGCTTACAGGGTTATTTTGAAAATTGTAAAAAAAAATTTGCCAGGTGAAGATTTTTAAATTTCTCCATCGGTGGGTTGGTGTTGTGTTAGCGGTATTTATTATCCTTTTTGCTGCCAGTGGGATTGTTTTAAACCACAGGAGCTTTTTTGCGGGTATGGATATCAATCGCAGTTTGCTACCCAAAAACTACCATTACCACAACTGGAACCTTGCAGCTGTAAAGTCGGCCACAGGCATAGGGCAAGACAGCCTGCTTCTTTACGGCAATATTGGCATATGGCTAACCGACAGCTTATTTACCCAATACGAACCCTTTACTGGTGGCATCCCCCGGGGAGCTGACAACCGTCGAACCGCATCGGTAGTCAACACCCGTAATGGTAATATTTTGGCAGGAACCATGTCGGGTTTATACAAGCGTGAGGCCTACCGCTGGGAAAAAATACCTTTGCCGGTAAAGGAAAAGCGAGTTACAGGCATTATTGAAAACGCTGACGGAATTTGGGTTTTAACACGTTCAAGCCTAATCAGGCTGAGCCAGGAGTCCAAAAAATTCTCTGCAAAGCATGTACCCCTGCCCTACCCTGCGGATTATTCAAATGAAACCAGCCTCTTCAGAGCCTTGTGGGTAATTCATAGTGGAAAAATACTGGGTATACCCGGGAAAATAGGGGTGGACATCCTTGGACTGGTCATGATCTTCCTTTCTCTTACCGGCATTATTTGGTTTGTGGCTCCCGATGTCATGAAAAAATTGAAAGCCCGCATACGTGCACGCAAAAAAATGGCCAGGGTAAACCGGTTTAGCTTTCAATGGCACAATAAGCTTGGTATCTGGACCCTTGGTTTTTTCATTGTCATTACCCTCACGGGGATGTTTCTTCGCCCCCCCCTGCTTATCCCAATAGTAAACAAAACTTTCCCTGCCCTTAAGTTTACCATCCTGGACCATCCCAACCCCTGGCATGATAAGCTCAGAGACATCCAGTACGACCGGGCTGAGGAAAAGTTTATCCTATCCACATCGGAAGGTTTTTATTATGCTGACCCATCATTCACTGACTCCCTGGAGCGGATTCCCCACCAACCTCCCATAAGTGTGATGGGCATTAATGTATTCGAACAACCCTATGACGGTCTTTTCATAACCGGTTCGTTCAGCGGTATTCACCGTTGGAAGCCATCAGCTTTACACATCCATGACTTTATTACCGGAAGACCGGTTTCACCGGTTAAAGGGATGGCCAACCCCTTTGGAGCTATCCCGGTGGCAGGATATATCAATCTTGCCAAAAAAGGAGAATTCTTACTGGATTATAATGCAGGAATGGTTTCTTTACAACGAGGTGTAAATACACCCACCATGCCTGCATCCATTAAAGAAAAAGCCCATATACCCCTCTGGAACTTAGCCCTGGAAATACACACCGGCCGCTTTTACTCATTTATGTGGGGCGATTATTACATCCTGTTCATTCCACTGGCAGGATTGGCCATCCTCGCTGTGCTTATATCGGGTGGCGTACTATGGGTTAAACAGTATCGCAGAAAAAAAAGAAAGACCAAACCTATACTCCAGTCACAACATCTGACTAAACACGACGACAGTGGAACGAGCCCTATTGAACAGGAGGATGAAGAAACAACTGTTTTCTAAAAATATTAACACCAGACTTAGCATCTTCAAAACCCAACAAAATTGTTATGATTCAAAAAAACACCCCAGAAAACGCAGACAATATAAATGCACCTGTTGATGGCAAAATCATGTTTAGCAACCCATCCATTGAAAGTGTCTTATTAACGTTAAAACCCGGCGAAATCATACCAGAACATACCAATCCCGCAAATGTTCTGTTCGTAGGAATTACTGGCCAGGCAACAATCATCAACCAGCAAAAAGAAGAAATCATCCTTCATGGTTGCGAAACCCTTTTTGTAACCAGCGAAGAGCCACGTTCAATGATAAACAATACAGAAAAGGAGGTAAAAGTAATGGTTGTCAAAATTCACGGATGAGGGTCTAACCTTTCCTGTGACATCCATCCCGGGAAACAATGGGCTTTGCCCCTTTCCCATCCCCAAGGCGAAAAGGCACCTGGTTCATAAAGCTGGATGCAGTATAAATCTGAAATGTTTTTACCAGTACTGTTAAAAGCATGCCCCTTTGACATTGGCCCTCCTGAAGTGAAATCGTGGGTTTATTTTTACATAAAACATCTATGATTGGCTTAAAACACACACGAGCATGATTATTTGGAAAACAAAATGAAAACATACGAACACGGATAACACAGATCGAACTGATTTACACGGATTTTTTCTATCAGCGATTATCCGCAAAATCCGCGTCATCTGTGTTCTGATAACAACATCTATAAAACTATAAACAGATGAAAAAGAACTACTTTTATGAATCAAATTCTTACAATATTTTATATAATATGAAAAGCGTCCTATTCATTGGTATACTTTTTAGTATCATAATAAATTCACCCCTTATGAGCCAGAACCAGACAAAAGATGTATTTGAAGTTATTCACAACCGGAAAAGTGTCAGAGAATACCAGCAAACCGCCGTTCCTAAGGAGATGGTTGAAACCATGCTAAAGGCCGCCATGGCAGCTCCCACAGCACGCAACGTACAGCCCTGGCGGTTTTATGTAATACGCAACAGGCAAAAACTGGAACAACTTGCCCAGGAGTTGCCATATGCAAAAATGCTATACCAGGCCCCACTGGCCATTGTAGTGGCAGGAAATACACAACAGGGAAACCCCAGTGGTGAACAAATCCATAACTGGAAGCTTGACTGCTCGGCTGCGACCCAAAACCTTCTTTTGGCGGCAGAAGCCATTGGCCTGGGCGCAGTATGGACTGGCGTTTATCCTTATGAAGCACGCGTGAAAGCTGTTTCCAACGCCCTTTCTCTCCCCGGACATATCATCCCGTTAAACATCATCCCCATAGGATTTCCCCGTAAAGATGAAAAGCCAAAAGATAAATGGGACAGAGATAAGGTTATTTTTGTGGATTAGTGGATTGGGAAAATTATCCTGGTTTACTACCCTATCCTCTTTAGCAGGGACACATCAGCAATCATCAACCAAATTATAAGGTGTAAACCACGATGGATTGTTGAAAATTAGCCTTTGGGCTAAAATATCTCAAAGCAGGATTTGGCAATATATCTTCAAGCTAAAACCGTAATACTTCAATCACTGAACTCTACCATAAAGCTCAAAGTCCGTAGCATCGACAATTTCCACATGATAAAATTCACCCACGCGAATGGCACCATTTTTTTCCACCAAAACTTCATTATCCACCTCGGGTGAATCATATTCGGTGCGCCCCACAAAATGGTCCTCCTCCTCCCTGTCAATGAGTACACTCATGGTTTTACCTACTTTCTGTTGATTTAACTCATGGGAAATACTTTGTTGCAGTTCCATAAGCTCATCTGCTCTCTCTTGCTTGGTTTTATCATCGATGTCTTCATCAAGTTCATACGCTTTGGTTCCTTCTTCGGGAGAGTAAGTAAAAACTCCTAATCTTTCGAAACGAGTTTCACGAACAAAGTTGAAAAGCTCTTCAAACTGTTGGCGGGTCTCTCCGGGATAGCCTACCAGGAAAGTTGTCCGGAGAGCCACATCAGGCACTTGCTTTCTGATTTTATCAAGTAATACAAGTGTTGATGCTTTGTCAGCATTTCTTCGCATAGACTTGAGCAAAGTGTCATTGATATGCTGAAGAGGTATATCCAGGTAGCGGCATACTTTTGGGTTTTCGGCCATTAGTTTGATCAGTGCATCAGGAAAACTTTTAGGGTAGGCATAATGCAGGCGAATCCATTGAATACCATCAATAAGACTCAGCTCATCCACAAGCTCTGCCAGCATGCTTCTTTTCTCCAGGTCGTAGCCATAATAACTTAAATCCTGAGCAATTAACAACAATTCTTTCACGCCTTTGGCGGCCAGGTGCTTTGCTTCAACAACAAGGCTTTGAATAGTACGTGAACGATAGGCTCCCCTGATAAGCGGAATGGCACAAAACGAGCAGGTGCGGTCACAACCTTCGGCAATTTTCAGGTAAGCAAAATGGCTGGGGGTGGTCAGAAAGCGCGCTTCATTTTCAGGTTGATACTTTTGATTTAAATACCCGAATAGATCAGATGGCTCCTCAACGCCAAACCATGCATCGGCTTCAGGGATTTCCTCTGCCAGCACTTCCTTGTATCTCTGTGAAAGACAACCTGTTACAACCACCTCCTCCACAAGCCCCTCTTTCTTAGCCTTTGCATAGTGCAAAATAGAATCGATGGATTCTTCCTTAGCATCATTGATAAAGCCACAGGTGTTGAGTATTACAATATCGGCAGGTCCATCGGCATCATGGCTCAGAGTAAACTGGCCATTATTGAGCTGGCCCATAATTTTTTCTGAATCCACCAGGTTTTTGGAACAACCCAATGTGATAATATTAATATGTTTTTTGGGAGACATGGGCGGAGGGTCAATAAATTTGGAACTAAGGAGTTATTTTTGCTCGAAAAGGGTTTCGACAAAAGCTTCCCGGTCAAAAACCTGCAAATCATCAACTTTTTCACCCACACCAATATACCTTACAGGTACTTTAAACTGGTCGCTCACACCTATCACCACACCGCCTTTGGCGGTACCATCCAGTTTGGTAATGGCTAATGCATTGACTTCGGTGGCTGCAGTGAATTGCTTGGCTTGCTCAAAAGCATTTTGCCCTGTTGAACCATCAAGAATTAATAAAATTTCGTGGGGAGCCTCCGGAATATGTTTCTGCATAACCCGCTTTATCTTGCTGAGCTCATTCATAAGGTTAACCTTATTGTGAAGTCTTCCTGCAGTATCAATGATAGCCACATCCACATTATGTTGTTTTGCATAAGAGATGGTTTCAAAAGCTACTGAAGCAGGGTCGGCACCCATTCCCTGGGAAACTATAGGCACATCAACTCTTTGCGACCAGATGGTAAGTTGGTCAACAGCTGCCGCTCTAAAGGTATCCGATGCACCAAGTACAACGGATTTACCGGCAGCCTTAAATTTGTGAGCAAGCTTTCCAATAGTAGTAGTTTTGCCCACACCATTTACCCCCACAACCATAATCACATAAGGTCCCTGCACGTTTTCAACCCCAAACTTGTTAAAATCCTGGTTGGTGTTCTCAGCCAACAAGCCGGTGATTTCCTCTTTAAGTATACGGTTCAGATCTTCTGTACCAATATACTTGTCTTTTGCCACGCGAGCTTCAATCCTTTCAATAATTTTAAGGGTTGTGGTAACACCCACATCCGACGTTACCAGCACCTCTTCAAGATTATCCAACACCTCAGCATCAACTACTGATTTACCAACGACAGCTCTGCCCAGGCGGGAAAAAAAAGTTTCCCTGGTTTTGGATAACCCCTGATCCAGTTTCTCCTCCTTGTTTTTTGAAAATACATCAAATAAACCCATGGATTGAAGTTTTTAATAATACGTAAAACAGAAACAAAATTTGCGGAAAGCAACCCTGCAAAGATAACCAAAAAAGACTTCCAAAACTGTAACATTTTGGAAGTCTTTTATTTCTGTATATCCTGCTAAGTCTTTGAAAAAAAGTACTCTGCAAGCAAAAGCTTATTTCTTTGCAAAAAATTCTTTTACTTTATCGGCAGCTACGATTTCTTCTTTGAAGGCATAAGCACCGGTTTTTGCCGACTTTTCCATTTTTATAACTTTCGCATAACCTTTACCGGTATCGGTTTTTAATGATGCAACTACTTTCTTTGCCATAATATTTTATTTTATTTCGCGATGAACAGTCATTTTCTTTAAAATCGGATTGTACTTTTTCAGCTCAAGCCTATCCGGAGTGTTTTTCTTATTTTTTGTAGAGATATACCTTGATGTTCCGGGCATCCCACTCTTTTTATGCTCTGTGCATTCCATAATAACCTGCACCCTTGCGTCTTTAGTTTTCTTTGCCATTTTTATTCAACGTATTTTGAGGTTTCATTTTTGTGGGTGCAAAGATAAGTATTTAATCCTAAAACACAAAGCATAACCCAAAATTAATCATAGAGTAGATTCAATCATCAACGGGTGTACTTACCAATTACTCCTTTAGAATCACTTGTTATTGGATGACTGCTTCCGGATGTCTTGTTACATTTACCAATTGAGTATAGGTGGCTAAAATGTAAGCATAGTAAGGCAAGCACTTTTTTTTGAACATAAATTCCCTAAAGATAGTTGCAAAAAAGCCCTTATGGAGGATCATTCCCATGGTAAACCTGCAGCCCGGTTTAAAAGTCAATAAAATGATTGTCAACACATTTGATAAACAACTTTAAAAATTTGGGATTCTATAATTTTTAAAGTACTTTCGTAAATAATTTACTACTGGGGCTTTATCTCAATTTAATCATTAAATGAGTAAGCCCCTGAATTATTTTAACACTTTAACAGATTGATATGAGTACACCAAAAGTTATTGCACTTACTTATGAATTGCGCTCAGGAAATGCTGAGGGAGAGGTAATTGAAACAGCAGGAAAGGAAAAACCAGCAGAGTTTTTGTTTGGAGCCGGAAATCTCATTCCTGAGTTTGAAGACCAAATACATCCCCTGGATGCTGGTGAAAGCTTTGAATTTACAATAGCCTCTGATAAAGCATACGGACCTGTAAATCCATCTGCTGTAGTGGATCTTCCAAGAAACATTTTTACCATCGATGGTAAAGAAGCCGAAGATTTGCTTTTTGAAGGCAATATTGTACCTATGCGCAACGACAAAGGAGACCCTCTGCAAGGAAAAATTCTTGAAATCCATGATGAGACCGTAAAAATGGATTTCAATCACCCCCTTGCCGGACAGGACCTTCACTTCAAAGGGGAAGTTTTAACATCAAGAGAAGCTAATCCTGAAGAAATTGAAAAAGGGAACCTGAATACAGGGGAGGAAAACCAGTAATTCAAATCGTTCGTGAAAAACATTTCCACGAGAAATGTTTTTCACGGGCACTATAAATTGATACAAACATATATAGTATGTGAAATATTGTACTAACTTTGTAGTGCTAACTATTTTTTTTATTTTATTTTTATTAACATGAACAGAGGAACAGTAAAATTCTTTAATCAAGCCAAAGGTTTTGGTTTTATTAAAGAGGAAGAAACAGACAAAGAATACTTTGTACACGCAACAGGCTTAGTTGATGAAATCAGAGAAGATGACAATGTAGAATTTGAGCTTGCTGAAGGCAAAAAAGGTTTAAACGCAGTGAATGTAAAATTGGCTTAAAACCTGAACAATATTCACTTAAAAATCAAAAAAGCCTTACCCTGTAAGGCTTTTTTTAGTGTCATACCGGCTGTTTTCAGCTTGTAAATAAGCCCAGTAAAAAATCTTGAAAAATCCATCACATATTTTCACATCAGAAAGGCATAATGTTGTCAGTTTCTTTAGTTGCCGATAATTCAGACATCTAACTGATTAGAGATATTTTAAAAAAATGAATGAGATGAAAAAGGTAAATAAACAGCTAAACTTACAAAATAACAAAATTCATCTTTCCATTTATTTGCCTGATGAACCTCTCGAAGCTATTATACAACTAAACCATGGCCTGGCTGAGCATGGTGGCAGATATGAACAACTGGCATCCTTTTTTTGCAGCAAAGGATATGCTGTATACATTCATGACCATCCCGGACATGGCCAATCAATAACCTCCCGGGAACAAATGGGGCATATCCCATGGAGTAAAGGATGGGACCTTATGCTGGATGCCATACATGCAGTAAACAAAAGCATCCGCAAAAAATACCCCCAAATACCGGTATTCCTTATGGGACACAGTATGGGTTCATTACTTGCAAGGTACTACAATGCTACCTACCCCATGTATTTTAAAGGAATGATTATATCCGGCACCAGCCATCCTACTCCCTTCAGTCTTAATATCGGCATTTCCGCCATTCGACTGATAGCTCTCTTTTTAAATTCATCAAAAAAACCAGGTTGGTTAAACAGAATGTTTTATAATCGTTTCAATAATGCTATTACAAATCCCAATACCCCTTTCGACTGGCTGAGCTCTGACTCCCGGGAAGTGGAAAAGTATATCCAGGATCACTTTTGCGGATTTGACATGTCGCTGGCTTTTTATAAAAATCTTTTGCAGGGGAGCTTGCAACTTTTTAAATCTGAGAAACACCTGAGGTTTAGAAAAAACTTTGCCACATTAATCATATCGGGTAAGCATGATCCTGTTGGGAAAATGGGCAAAGAGCCTCAATACCTGGAACAAAAATACAAATCTCAGGGTTTTTTCAATACACACCTGCACTTGCTGGATGGGCGGCATGAACTTTTTAATGAAAAACATCCAATAAAAGTAGAAGCCACCCAACTGGTAGCACATTGGATATCCGAAAAGCTCAAAGGAAGTTTCTAACAAACCCGATTTAACTATTCAAAAAATAAATGTATCGTTTTACCTTAGCATCCTGCATTCATAAAACGGCGGTCTGAGTCCATATAATATTCGCCCAGGGCTACTGGAATCAATACACTAGTTGAAGGATATACCACCAAAGGGTTATCATGCTATGAATTCTATCGTATAACTCCAGGGGGAAGGGTTTATAACCAACACTTGCCAAAATCGTTTTACAGGTTCACCCCCCGAAAACTCTCTACTTCTCCACCCAATCATACCTGGAAAAGAAATCTTATTGCTTAACCAGCTTTTGTCTGTATAATCCTGAAGGAGAAATAATCTTAACAAGATAAACCCCTGCATTCAATTTTTCCACATCCAGGCTCATTTGTTTGCCCTGACCAGAAAAAGATCGAGCAAGAACAATACGGCCACTCATATCGCTAATGATTATGCGGAACTTTCCTTCAATAGCTATCTCCATACCAACGGTTATTTGATCCTGGGCAGGATTGGGAAAAAGTGTAAACTGGCTGGCATCTGCCACAACCCGTTCATCAACCTGGGTAGGTTGACTTGGAGCATCCAGTATAGCTTTTATATTTAAGCTTCCTTCAACATCATACTCCGAGAGGGGCGTCCAATTCTCGTGGGAGTCAAGGTTGAGTCTTATCATATTTCCTTTACCATCATGAAGGGTTTGGTCATCCATACCGATAGGGTGAAAAACATCCTGATCGGTGGCAAACTCAGCACCCACCCATAACTCAAGAGTAGGATCCACTAAATAGGGTTCTGGAAGAACTGCTCTAACCCACATACCCTGCGATTGTTCTGAGGTAATAGAATAACTGACTTTTTTTT
>SLQX01000267.1 GCA_007131245.1 Bacteroidales bacterium | reverse complement strand
GATTTTTATATTATTTTCGGCAAAATTACATATGTTTTACTTAATCCCACCTGATTGGGTACAGCAAACCATTAAAGTAATTACCTTTGTGCCTGTTTTTTTCTTATTGGTGAAATGGATGAAATACGCATCAATTAATATCACGAAAACAAAAAACCACCCAACATCTTTAACCTGGCAATCTTAAAGAAAATACAACCTTCATGAAGGAAGAAAACAAACCCGCTTTGCTTGACTGGCTGATTCTGATAGGTCTAATGTTTACATGGGGCAGCTCATTCATTTTAATCAAGCGGGGGCTTGTGAGTTTCGACAACTTAGAGGTGGGTGCTTTGAGGGTATCTATTTCCTTTTTAGCTCTTTTACCCTTTGCCCTGAAAAGATTGTCAAAAGTAAAAATCAAAAACTTTCACCTGTTTGTTATTGCCGGATTGTTTGGCAATGCCTTCCCTGCCTTTTTGTTTGCAAAAGCCCAAACAGAACTCGATAGTTTTATGGCGGGGATACTCAACTCCTTGGTACCTTTGTTCACGTTGCTTTTTGGCGTATGGTTTTTTGGCAGGAGAACACATATCATCAATGTTACCGGGGTAGTTTTGGGTTTTTTGGGTGCAGCAGGATTGCTATATGTGGCTGGTGAAGGCAGCCTGGATTTGAATATCCGGCCCGCGTTTTTTGTAATCCTGGCCACCATGTGTTATGCCATACAAATGAACTTTATCAAAAACTACCTCACCGGATACGACCCCATAACAATTGCCTCATTGGCCTTTGTTTTTATCGGGGTTCCGTCAGTGATTTTTTTGCTGGTCTATACCGATTTTTACCCAACCCTCATGAACACAGACTATGCCTGGCAGAGCCTGGGTTTTATAGCCATTTTATCGGTGGTGGGCACAGCCCTGGCTGTTATTGCCAATTTTTGGTTGATCAAACGCACCTCTGCTCTGTTTGCCTCCAGTGTTACTTATCTTATGCCCATTGTGGCCATAACATGGGGGATTATTGACGGAGAGCCATTTCTTCCAACTTTTGCTTTTTGGATTGCTGTAATCCTTACAGGGGTTTACCTGGCCAACCGCCCCCAGGACAGGGCCCGAAAAATATTTCAACGTTTTTTCAAACGATAGAAGTGTAACCGCTAAAAGCAAAGCGGGAAGCTGGAGAACAAAAAAGAATTACCTATCTAATTTATTATTGAATGAAACTTGCATGAGCATTGTGCTCTCAAAAGAAGATGAACCGAACGAAGTGAGCTCATGAGCACCAATATAAATGTAATTTGCGAATAAAGTAGGACCATGCAAGCTCACCCGCATTAGGCGGGACAGGCATCAGACCAATGAATTAACTAAATTATTTTCTGATGAAGGCATTGCCTGCCTAAAGGCACAAAACTTGTTTTGTCAGCACTAGATTTCTTAATGCCTTAGAAACAACAGACACCTCAAATCTTCAAAGAGAAGGAAGACTGTGTGAGGGGCAGTGAAACTAAATTTCTGTTTTTTTCAAACAATATTGAATGTGGAATAAAATACAAACCATATGTAAGAATCTATTTTATATCCAAAAATAAACGGCTAACAGATTATTTATCATGTGAAGAATTACAGCAAGCCATAAATTACCAGTCTTTAACTTCATTACACAGAGAAAAACAGACATAAAAAAAATAAAAACCAATGCAGACATGGGGTAATAAATATGGGAAAATGCAAATATAACTGAGACAATAATCACCGAGAGTAATTGTAGTTTATTTCCAAAAATCTCATTCAACCTGGTTAGTAAATATCCTCGAAAAATAATTTCTTCCAAAAGGGGCACGTAAAGAGCCATACTTAAAAACGCGAAACCTATCTGCAAATGATTAGAGAAAGTAAAATCTGGTCGAAAGTCTAAATCAAGAAAAAACAATATAAGACCATAGATACCGATGAAAACAACACTAAAGACTATCCATTTATAGTCACTTTTCCGAAACCTTCGCAACCCAATATAATTCACAGGGTTTTTATTGACAATTAAGGCAATAACCCCCATCGAAATCCAAATCATCAGGAATGACGCAATTACTAAAGATATATAAAACTCAGGAATATCCCAAAACGATATTAATTCATCATTCACTTTTAATTCAGGAAAATGAAAGCTTAACTCAAAAACACCCTCTTCTGTTATCAATCGTGCAACTAAAAGGACGAAAAGGAAAGTAACCTGAAATATTGCATAAATAAAACTCAGCAATGAAAATGATGCAAATAACCCTAAGAGTTTTATCGCTTTTTGTTTCTTTGATGTTTCCTGATGCATATTTAAATATATAAATTCAAATAAAATTGTTTTATGTGTTGTATGGGGTGATTATATAATCAGTTTCGCCATAAAAGATAAACACAAAGAAATATCAGGGCTTATTAATGATTAAGTCTAAATCTAAAAATGAAAAATCAAAGTAGCTTCCTTCTTCAAGAGTAATAATTGCTAGGGATTCTTTAGCAGAAAAAGCAGGCTCCAATATTTTGTTATCAGAAACCTCATCCTGGCATGATGTTACGTTGACCATTACAAAAACAACAAGCATGTTGATAAAATAATTTTTCATAACCATTCATGTTTTGTTAATAAATTAGAACAATCTTTAAATAAAAAAAAATGGTTGTGCAAATTATTTCAGGTTGTTAAGATATTACCCTAACATGTAAGCCACAAACCATGTCAAATTAATGGGTAATCCCGGGAAGTTTGATGTACTAGCCCAATACAAATAAAATTAAGCATTATACTATTCAAATTATAAGAGGCATTTTGAAACATTTCTGGCTCAGCAAGGCAATACCATCACCCCTCTTTTTTAATGACCTCCCTGAAAAATGGATTATCCGCTTTGGTCGTCCCTACATTTTATGGAATGAAACTTCCATCTCGCCTCTGGCGAGACGAAAAACATTGATATTCGGTAAAACTGAATTCATTTTATTGCTAATATTATCGCTGCGCTGCAAAATTTAAGGCAAATCACCAAGCCAAGCCCTAGCGGGGCGATAATATTAAAAAAATAGATATAATAACACTTGGGGAACGTCAAATGGTTTTTAACCGGACACTAATGCAAAAAAAAAGGCCCGACCATGCAAGTTCCCCCGCATTAAGCGGGACAGGCATCAGTCCAATGAATTAACTAATGTTTTTTTTGATGATAAAGCCGACTAAACGAGAGATGAATGTTTTCACGGCTCTAATAGGGATGGGGATGTTATTTACATGTTTTCCAAGATTCAAAAAGAACTTGGGTTGTCATGTGCAAGAATAAAGAATGTAATATTGCAATTCCCTTGCAAGCTTCAATACGACTTCTGTATATCCCGTTATTAAATTTAACACAAATCCCCAGAAACAACAATACACTGATTTAGTTTTTCTTATGGCAGATATATACAAAAATTTCAAACCAGGGTATTTTTTATCAACAAGCATTGTAAGATAAATTAATCTTCTTATCTTTGCACCCCGATTTATTATTTATTAGTATATAATCTAAAAACAAGCTGTAAACATGTACGCAATCGTAGAAATAGCAGGACAGCAATTCAAGATTCAAAAAGACCAGAAGATCTACGTAAACCGTCTGAAAGAAGAAGAAGGAGCCGAGTTGGAGTTTGACAAGGTTTTTCTTAAAGCAGACGGAGACAAGATTGAGGTAGGCGCTCCTGTTGTAGAAGGTGCCAAAATAAAAGCCAAAGTGCTGGCACATGTTAAGTCCGATAAGATATTGATTTTCAAAAAGAAAAGAAGAAAAGGATATCAAACCCTTAATGGTCACCGTCAACAAATGACCCAAATTCAAATAGAGGAATTATAAGGTAAACGTTTATTTGCTAACCAGAAAACTTAAATATTATGGCGCATAAGAAAGGAGTCGGTAGTTCACGTAACGGTAGAGAATCAGAAAGCAAACGACTGGGCGTGAAACTTTTTGGCGGTCAAACAGCCAAAGCCGGCAACATCATCGTAAGACAAAGAGGCACAAAACATAATCCAGGGAGCAACGTAGGTATGGGCAAAGACCATACGCTATTTGCACTGATCGACGGAAAAGTGGTCTTTAAGAAAAAAGCGGAAGGCAAATCTTTCGTTTCTGTAGAACCTGCTTCACAGGTTTAAACGAATCATTCTGCCAAAGCAGGATTTTCTATTACAACCCGCTCAAGGCGGGTTTTTTTGTTTATACCCTAAAACCTTTTGACGATTGTTGTAATTTTGAATGCAATTTTAAAATCCAAATCCAGCACAAATTCATAATCCGGAAATACTATGTTACAAATCAACTTAATCAGGGAAAACAGCCAGGAAATCGTTGAAAAACTCAATAAAAGAGGTTTTGACGCCAGTAGCATTACCGAAAAAATCCTTGATGTGGATAAGCAACGTCGTGCCACCCAGAAAAAACTGGATGACACCCTTGCCGAAAGCAAATCTATGGCCAAAGAAATTGGCACCCTCTTTAAAACAGGAAAACAAGATGAAGCCAATGCTTTAAAGGAGAAAACCTCACAGATAAAAGCACAGGTTAAAGAGATGCAGGATGAACTTGCCCGTCTTGAAAATGAACAAAACGAGATGCTGGTGCTGTTACCCAACCTGCCGCATGAAAGCGTACCAGCCGGAACAACCATGGAAGACAATGAGATTGTAAGCAGTGAGGGTGACATCACAGAACTCAACCAACAAGCCCTTCCACACTGGGAACTGGCCGAAAAATATGACATTATAGATTTTCAGCTGGGTACCAAAATTACCGGATCAGGCTTCCCGGTATTTAAAGGGAAAGGAGCCAAACTCCAGAGAGCACTCATCAGCTTTTTCCTCGATGAAGCTATCAATGCCGGATACACCGAATACCAGCCCCCGCTGATGGTAAACGAAGACTCTGCTTTTGCCACCGGACAGCTGCCCGATAAAGACGGACAGATGTATCATGTGGCTATAGACAACCTTTACCTTATCCCAACAGCCGAAGTGCCTGTGACCAACTTTTTCCGGGATACCATCGTCAAAGAGAGCCAACTTCCCATAAAAAGCACCGCTTATTCGGCATGTTTCAGACGCGAAGCCGGGTCATACGGCAAAGATGTCAGGGGGCTGAATAGACTTCACCAGTTTGACAAAGTGGAAATTGTGCAGGTAACCAAGCCCGAAGACAGTTATGAAACACTGGAGCAAATGTGTGAATATGTAACCGGTTTATTACAGAAGCTGGAGCTACCCTACAGGGTATTAAGGCTTTGTGGAGGAGACATGAGCTTTGCAAGCGCATTGACTTACGACATGGAAGTGTATTCGGCAGCGCAAAAAAGATGGCTGGAGGTAAGCTCTATCTCTAACTTTGAAACCTTCCAGAGCAACCGCATGAAGCTTAGGTTTAAAGGAGCAAACGGAAAACCTGTCCTGGCACATACCCTGAACGGCAGTGCACTGGCTTTGCCCCGAATCCTGGCAGCATTGCTTGAAAATAATCAAACCCCCGAGGGAATAAAGATTCCAGAGGTTTTGGTTCCCTACACAGGCTTTGACAATATTCGTTAAACCAAAGCAGGCTTATAAAACAAAGAGCTGGCACCACACGTTGTTTAACAGAACAATAAAGACGCTGATATGAAGAATCTTCTATTTCTTATTCTTCTGGCTTTTCCTCTTATACTATGCGGGCAACCAACCAGTGAAGAGGCAACCGGGGATGAATTACTGGCTGCACAGTACATGCGTGAAGGGAACTTTGAAAAAGCAGTGATGCTATACCAGGAATTATATGAAAAAAACCCTTCACCGGTTATCTATAACAACTACCTGCAGTGTCTTATTGAACTGGAGGAGTTTAGCGATGCACGTGAACTGGCCAATCAGCAAATTGAAAACAATCGCGGCAGAGTGAGGTACCAGGTGGACCTTGGCTTCGTCTATACTAAAGAGGGGAGCAACCGAAGGGCTCGAAGACATTTCCGGGAGCTCATTGATAATTTACCTGCTCATCCCCCTTCCATCAGGGATTTGGCAAATGCCTTTTTGTTCCGGGATTTTACAGATTACGCGTTGGAAACCTATCAAAAAGGCAGAGAAAGAATGGGTGAAGCACACCCATTCCACCTCGAGATAGCATCCATTTACGACCAGAAAGGGGAGTACGGCAAGATGATGCAGGAATATGTAGACCTTATCGTTCATGACGACTCCTATACTGAAGAGGTTCAGGGTCTCATGCAAGATGCCATCAAAGATGATCCTGAACTTGAAAAAGCGGACGCTCTCAGAAGATTATTAATCCGGGCATCGCAGGCCAACCCTGAGCAGACTATTTATGCAGAGTTACTTATGTGGCTATCCCTGCAACAAAATGACTTTGAAATGGCATTCCGACAGGCCCGTACCCTCGATCGCCGTTTGCAGCAGGATGGGGAGCTGGTGCTCGAAGTTGCCCGGCTCAGTGCATCCAACAATCATTTTGATGTAGCCAGGAGAAGTTTCGAATATATTTTAGCACTGGGTGAAATGAATCCTTATTTCCTGAGAGCCAAAACCGGAATGCTCGATGTGAAATACCAACAGGCCATTTCAGGTTTCGAAATTGACTATGACCTGCTTCGTGAGGTTGAACAAGAATATGAAAGCACCATTGATGAGTTGGGCATTCACCGTCAAACCGTCACACTGGTCAGAAACCTGGCTAACCTGAAAGCCTTTTACCTGAATAATGTAGAAGAAGCCACCCGTTTGCTGGAAAGAATCATTGATATTCGCAATGTTTCTTCGCGAGTGAAAGGTGAGTGCAGGATTGAACTGGCAGATATCCTTCTTTTGCAGGGAGACCTTTGGGATGCCCACTTACTGTATGCCCAGGTTGACAAAACTTTTCGTGATGATCCTCTGGGACACGAAGCCCGTTTTAAAAATGCCCGGCTGTCATTTTACATGGGCGAATTCAATTGGGCCAAAGCACAGCTGGATGTACTGAAAGCCGCAACATCAAGATTGATTGCCAATGATGCAATGGCTCTTTCATTGCTTATCCAGGACAACCTGGATGATGACAATACTGAACCCCTTGAGATGTATGCCAGGGCAGAAAAACATGTGTTTATGAACAATTTCAACCTGGCCATTCATGTGCTCGACTCCATCGAAGAGAAATTTTCTTCTCATCAAATTATTGATAATGTACTGATGGAAAAGGCAGGCATCTTCATACGCACAGGAGAATACAACAAAGCAGATGAAATGCTGGCAAGCATTACCGAGCTATACCCCAACGGTTTGCTTGCTGCCGATGCACTTTTTGAAAGAGCACGCTTATATGAAGAATATTTCGAAGACATAACAGAAGCCAAAAGACTATACCAGCAACTGATAACCGATTACCCGGGAAGCCTTAATACGGTTACTGCCCGAAACCGGTTCCGGTATTTGCGGGGAGATTTGGTGAATTAACTCAGCTATATTGGAAAAAATAAAACCCAAAAAAAAGCTTGGCCAGCACTTTCTTCATGATCATGCTATTGCCAAACGTGTCATGGAATCCCTAACCGGACATGGCGACTACCAATGTGTACTTGAAATAGGACCCGGCACAGGCATGCTATCCCAATACCTCCTGCAACAAAAGAACTGGCAATGGAAGGGCATGGATATCGATCCTGACTCCGTTGCCTACATGAAGAAACATTACCCACAGCATGCAGAAAAAGTATCCATGGATGATTTTCTAAAAATCGATTTAGCAGATTTTTTTGGAAATGAAAAAATCGCTGTTATTGGCAACTTCCCCTACAACATCTCCTCACAAATATTATTTAAAATCCTCGAGAACCGCCAACAGGTGACCGAAATGGTGGGAATGTTTCAAAAAGAAGTGGCACAGAGGGTGGTGGCCGGGCCAGGAGGCAAAGTTAACGGCATACTTAGTATTTTATGCCAGGCATATTATGACACCGAATACCTTTTCCAGGTAAATGAAACTGCCTTCTACCCCCCACCTAAAGTAAAGTCAGCAGTTATCAGGCTGAAAAGAAACCATGTGGACCAACTCCCCTGCAATGAAAAAACCTTTTTTGCCACCGTAAAAATGGCCTACAACCAAAGAAGAAAAACATTGCGAAATGCTTTAAAAGCCATGCAAATTGACTGGTCAGAGCCTGGTGTTCAGCCACTGGCATCCCAAAGAGCTGAACAACTGAATGTTGACGACTTTGCAAAACTTGCTAATGCAGTAACCGTTTTGTAAACTCCCCGGTATGCTTTTATGATTTACGCTGTAAAAACTACCTTTTAATTATTAATTTTGCAAAAACGGACCAACAGCAGGCAAATGTCACCTTGCCTTAAACCTGGTAAATTTTTCAGAGTACACATGTTTTACTGATACACAAAATGCTCCTATGGCAAATAAAAAACTAAAATACTTTGAATATGCCAACCACACCAAAAAAGGGAAATCAGCAACTACCAATACCGACAGGCTGGCTTTTTTTGAATGTGATAACGGTTCAGTTTTTCTTTTATGCCAGGACAACAGCACTAAGCAATCTGTAACCAGCCCCTCGCAAATGGCTGTGGAGCGAATGAAGTACTACCTGGAAAACGAGTTTGTACAAAACCCCCACGATGCCCTTTACAATGCCTTTATCTATACTAACGGCTTTATTTACGAATATGCCCGCAAAAACCAATCTTACCAGGGTGAATATGCTGATTGCACCTGCCTGTTAATCAGGGACAACAAAGTTTACACAGCCAGTACGGGTGAACTGGCGACTTTTTATTTTAATTGTAAAAAACTATTCCTGGTATCCAAAGGGCAGAAAGATGAAGAGAATCTTGAGAAGTCAAATCAAACAAACAGTGATTCTCACTACGAAACGATTCATCTGGGCCGGCAGCAAAATATCAATCCTCGTATTAATTACCACCCCATAGAACCTGTTAACGATGACAAACTGCTCCTTTGCAGCCCTGGGTTTTATCAAAACGTGCCGGAAAAAAGTATCCAGAAAATATTATCAGACCCCATGCCGGTGCAGACCAAAGTCCTTCGCTTAATGGATATGGCTGGCGAAGAAGACAGCCAGCAAAATGTATCGCTGCAATTGATCTCATTTTACAATCTCACAAACAAGGAAAGGAAGTTCGAGCCACTGGTCCTTAAAAAAGGGCTGTTTTCCTCCAACAAAAAGAAAAAAACGGCAACCATCTCTGATGAGACAGATAGCAAGGCGACTCCAAAACCATCCACCCCGGAAACGCCCCTGGAGCATCTGAAGGAAAAAGCCCGACAGCCCCTGGCAAAGGCCATTATCATTGCTCTTTCAGCCATAATCCTGGCTTACATGTTTTATGATTTGTTTATTTACAACCCTATGCCTCCTGTGGCTGTGGAGGTGGATAGCCAGGTACCTGAAGATGCCATAGAAGAAACGCAGAGCATAGCAGCAGATATGACAGCAGAAACTCCCCCTGCTGAATCTGAGCCTGCTACAGTGGCCCGCCAAGCCAGTATTCCTGATGATACAGTATATGAGGTGCAGTCAGGCGATACCTGGGGTCGTATTTACAGACAATTTGAGGTATGTTCATGGTTTATCCGGAATCATCCACAAAATGCCGGCAAATTCGATCGCAATGATAACCCCATCTCAGGTAGCCGGATTTATATTCCGTTGATATACTCAGCCATGGAAAGCTACAACCCCGACTTTTACACCCAATTCACCACCGATAAAACAGGTAGTTCCTGCGAAAATGTAGACAACACGTTCCTGGAAAATTTCAGGACAGAGCACCTCAATTAAAAAATCACTGGATTAAAAAGAAAAAGAGTAGATTACCTTATTTAACGACCCATTGTAAGGTAGTCCGGTTCTTTTGCTCCATCAAAATTTCCCTGTTACCCAGCACCTGCTCCAGGTCAGCCTTCTCATAATGTCGGATGGTAACCAGTTCCACCCCGCTATTGTATTTTACATGATAGATTTTCCCCAGGTTTTTAAGCAAAACAGGTGTTTTGATTTGATCTTCATCAAAGCAAACAGTAAAGCTCAATGCCGAGTTTTGCATCAGGTTAATTTTTACACCTGTCCGTGCAAACTCTGAGAAGATACGGGATAGATTATATTCAGCAATAAAACTGAAGTCTCTTGGAAAAATAGACAAGAGGATTTGGTTTGGCTTAAATATGTAAGAAGAAGTACTGTTATCATTCAGGTATTCTTCGTTGATGATACTTCCTTTAAATTGAGGGTTAGAGAAAGATTTTACTTTAAGCGGGATATTTCTTTTAAGTAATGGCTTAAGTGTTTTTGGGTGAATCACAGTGGCCCCGTAATAGGCAAGCTCAATGGCCTCCTGGTAAGATATTTTTTCCAGCAACACGGTATTTTTAAGAATTTTAGGATCGGCATTTAACAACCCTGGCACATCTTTCCAGATAACTACTTCAGAGGCTTTTGTAGTATAGGCCAGTATAGATGCGGAGTAGTCTGAGCCTTCCCTGCCCAGAGTGGTCACAAACCCCTGGGTAGTGCCTCCCAGGAATCCCTGGGTTACAGCTACAACGTGAGGTGACTTCTGCTTGTTTTTGTTGAAAAAGGGGAGAATCTTTGATTTAACCGCATTTTCTGTTTTCAACCAATCCACACCGGCATCACGATAGTTGGTATCGGTAATAACAAGCTGGCTGGCATCAAACCAGCGATTGAAAATATTTTTTTCTGAAAGATACCAGGAAATGATTTGGGTTGAAACCATTTCCCCTGTTGATACAATCCGGTCGTACTCATAATTAAAATTCCTTCCCGGGGGCTGTTGTATATAATGATATAAATGGTAGAAGGCCCTTTCAATAATATCGAAAACGGGGTTGTTTGGATTGGAAAATAATTGACGGGCAATTTGCAGGTGAAAATTTTGTATGGCCTCCAATACACGTAAGGCCTCAGCAATATTTCCTCTAAAAAAGGCATGTGCCAACTTTTCCAGAGCGTTGGTAGTTTTACCCATGGCCGATACCACCACAATTAATGGTCCGCTGGCATGCTCTTTTATAATATTGACCACATTGTCTACTGCCTGGGGGCTTTTTACAGAAGCACCACCAAACTTAAATACCTTTATTTGATTTTTTGAATCCATTGGTCTGTTAAAAGCTGGTTCATCACTGATATCCAACCACTCTTTTATTTGATCAAGCTGATTGCAACTATAACATGGACAAAGGTAATAAAAAACCCCTGTTTGATTTTCTCAAACAGGGGTGATGAAACCTTATCAGCAGGGGGATTTAACCCTCTTTAATGGCCTGCATCAGTTTTTTCCGGGTAAAAAAGATCCGGCTTTTCACTGTACCAATGGATAGATCAAGTTTATCTGCGATTTCTTTATACTTGTATCCGGCATTATACATTTCGAATGGTTTACGCTGATCACCATCCACCTTAGCGATTTCCCGCTGAATTTCTTTCACCCTGTAGTTGGAATCAGGCAAACCAATATTGCTTTCCTTTGACAAATTGAGATAGTACAGGTCATCGGTTTTATCCAGAATGGTGTTATTACGAATATTCTGACGGTAATTATTGATGAAAGTATTCTTCATGATGGTAAATGTCCAGGCTTTTAGATTTGTATCAGCCGTAAACTTATCACGATTTGTTAAGGCCTTTACAAAGGTTTCTTGAACAAGGTCTTGTGCGTCATCATAATTAGAGGTCAGTGTGTATGCAAAATACTTCAGATTTTTTTGAAGTCCTAACAGTTTGTGATTGAATTCTATTGCAGTCATATCAGTAAGTTTTAGGGTTTGCTGTTTAATTTATCTAATGTAAAGTTAAACAGATTTTTTCAATTGTCAAGCATTTTCTATTATTTTAACAAGACATGTTTAGTTATATAGTTGACTGGTGCGTATGTTCTCTTTATTTGTGGAACTTTATTGAGAATTCAAATGCTTGAATTAATTTATTGAACAATTTCAATGTTTAAAGCTTTCTATAGAATAAATATACAAAAAAATATGATGCCACCCAATTGGGTTAACGTATATTTAGACAAAACATCGTTATTTATGTCAACGTTTTCACCTGGCATAATGACACAGCAGCCACTACAAACAATCCTAAAACCTAACAGGATTAAGTGAAAAGCAGAGTTTAAACGCATAATTCCCTGCCCAAATAAGCAGAACGGGCTGACCCTGGCAGCCGGAGAAACTACACACTATGAAATGCCCCATCATTGATAAAGCTGAATTTTGAACATGTATAGGCCAACAACTAAACCAAAGGGAAAGAAAACAAAGCCTGTATACATTGAATTTGACCCGGATCAGGTACAAACAACAATCTCTAAGGACTAAATAAAACAAAATGAGGTATCTAATCATCTCCCGTAAAGTTTTACCTTTATGGGATGAAATATCCGGCAGACCAAATGGAATTTGAAGAAATGCTTAAATCGGAGCAAGTCTGCATTGATTACTTGATATCATTGAGATGGCCAAATGGATTTGATTGCCCCCAATGTGGCTCAATTCGATTCTGGCAAAAGAACAAAGGACGGTTTGAATGTTCTGATTGCCATAAAGAAACTACAGTGAAAAATAATACATTGTTTCATAAAAGTACTAAGCCCTTGCTGATTTGGTTTCATGCCATTTGGTGGATGGTTGCACAAAAGTATGGTGTCAGTGCAAAGGGATTGCAAAAAGTACTTGGAATAGAAAGCTATCAGACTGCATAGACTTGGTTGCATAAGTTCAGACGATTAATGGTGTTAAGCGGCAGAGGCAAGTTAGAAAGCGTTGTTGAAATAGATGGAGTCTTTGTTGGTGGCAAAACTCCAGGGAAACGAGGCCGAGGGGCAGAAGGTAAAAGTATCGTTGCTATAGCTATTGAAGTCAAAGGACGAAAAACTGGCAGGGTTAGATTGGAAAAAATT
>SLQX01000113.1 GCA_007131245.1 Bacteroidales bacterium | reverse complement strand
CATCCCTGGCCGCAGGCAATATTTGAAAATTCCATGAAGGGTGAAAATTAATGAGTTCTTAACGGTTGCCAGATGGTTCTAGAAGGGAACATCATTGTCGTCGTCATCGTCATTCATGCGCGAGGGCATGGTAACAACGTTCTGTTGGTTGTCGAAGGAATTGGAGGGGCTCAGGTCTCCACCTTCTTCAAAGTTGGCAGTCTCATAGTCCATGAATTTGGCAAAGTGCGGGATAAATCTCAGGGGTATCTCTTCCAGGGCACCGTTACGGTGCTTGGCAATAATAAACTCGGCTAATCCTTCGGTGGAGTTACCCTGCTCATCTTCCATGATTTTGTAGTATTCAGGTCTGTAGATAAAGCATACCATGTCTGCATCCTGCTCAATGGCACCAGACTCCCTGAGGTCAGACAACAGGGGTTTCTTGGATCCGCCCCTGGTTTCGACCGCACGGCTAAGTTGCGACAAAGCGATGATGGGCACATTCAATTCCTTGGCCAGGCTTTTCATGGAGCGCGATATGTTGCTGATTTCCTGCTCCCTGTTTCCGCTTTTGTCTGTTGTGCCCGACATTAGCTGCAGGTAGTCGATGATGACCAGTCCAATATCGTGTTGTGCCTTGAGTCTTCGGCATTTGGCGCGCATTTCAAAGATGGACAAAGCGGGGGTGTCGTCAATGAACAGGGGGGCATCGGTAAGGTTGGCCAGTTTGGCATTGAGTTGCTCCCACTCGTATTGTTCCAGCTGTCCTCTTTTGAGTTTTTCCGCTGCAAGCTCCGATTCACTGGCAATGAGACGCATAACAAGCTGTACACCTGTCATCTCAAGAGAAAACATGGCAACCGGTTTTTTAAACTCCACGGTCATGTTGCGCGCCATACTAAGTACAAAAGCTGTTTTACCCATACCTGGGCGGGCGGCCAGGATAATAAGGTCTGATCTTTGCCAGCCGGCTGTTATCCTGTCGATGCCCGAAAAACCACTGGGTACTCCACTGATGTGCCCTTCCTGGTCACGGGAGTTTTCAATTTGCTTTACAGCGTCTTTCACCAGCGATGGCATATCGGAATAGTTGCGGCGCAGGTTGGTTTCACTGATGGCAAAAAGCTCTTTCTCTGCTTTGTCAAGAATATCAAAGACATCGGAGGTGTCCTCATAGGATTCTTTGATGATACTGTCGGAAATGCGAATGAGCTCACGTTGGAGAAACTTCTGGATAACGATGCGGGCGTGGAATTCCACATTGGCAGCTGAGGCCACACGGTTGGTCAGCTGCGAAACATAATAGGCTCCTCCCACCGCTTCCAGCACACCCATTTTTTGTAGCTTTTGGGTAACGGTGAGGATGTCTACCGGTTCGGAGTCTGAAAAAAGCTCATGGATGGCTTCAAAAATCTTTTGATGCGAATCTTTATAAAAGGCTTCCGGTTTAAGAATGTCCACTACATTGGTCAATGCATTTTGCTCGAGCATCATAGCACCCAACACTGCCTCTTCCAAATCGGGGGCTTGTGGAGGGATGCGACCGTGCTCCCCCATGTTAAATGCTGACATTGAGGTGCTTCTGGTTTTTTTCGCCGTTATGTTACGTTGCATATTTTCTTTTCCATCCATGGGACAAAAATAAGAGTTCCGGGTGTACCTCCCGAAAAAATATGGAAATTAATTTATTAACAATTAGGATTGCCTTGCCAGTTTACTGTTGGTGGTTTTTTTGTAGTTTAATTGTCTGAAAGGCAGTATTTTGGTGTGTTTTGGTTAAAAGTCAGACACTTAGAGTCTTTAACAGTTTGAATAGTCTGAAAAGGTTTTCTCCCCGATTTACCACATAGGTGGTTAGACCATTTACCCCTTCATGTTTTTCTTCCACTTCTTCCAACCGCCATAACTTTTGGTAAAGGGCATCTGCCTGCTGGGGTATGATTATTTTCGGGGGCAACTCTTGAGGCTCTTGCCCCAGATGCTGCAGGATTTTCTCAGGGGTGTCGGGTTGGATGAATGATGGTTTTATCACGTATCCCTTTTCAAAGGCTTGGCCCATATCTTTGAGTTTGCTTATAAAGTTCTGAATAAGCTCAGATTGATCCGGGACAAATTGTCTTAAAAACTCCAGAATGCTTTTTTCATAGCTTGCATCAAAGACCCAGATGGTGTCAGCCTCCTGGTTTATTTGGGCGAGTTGGCCGGTAATTTCTTTTGCAGGAAACATGCCGGGTTTCACCAGGTGCGCCTGGGGGTTGAAATGTTCTACCGGTGTGCTGAAAACGGCAAAGGGCAGGTGCTGGTAGGGGCTCGTTTGGTCAAACAGGGGTACTACCGGGGCAAAATAGGCTGACTGGTATATTTTTTCACGTCCCGGGTTTTCTGTCATAAACTGGGTCAGCAAACCTTTGTCGGCCACTGTTTCGCCCTTTTCAATGCTTTCCATCTGTTTTTGGAAATCTGCAGGGTTTTCCAGCTGGTCATAAACTTGTCCTGCACTTTGCAGACCCTGATGGTGCCATTCAAATTTTTGCTCACCGGGTATGCCCTGTAGTTTCAATACCGAATCCCGGGGGATTTTTTTCCAGCAATGTCCGATGAATTCGCAAGGGTAGGGGCTGTGACATTGGGTGCCGATGGGTATGTCGGGTGATTTTTTCAGGGCAGCCACTTCTTTCAGCTGGCTGATTTTCTCCCCGGTTTCATGTTTGAGTTTTTTTACGTGGGATAAAAGACTTTCGGTGATGAACAGATTATGGATGTTAATATCACCTTGTCTTACATAATCCTTGTTGATGTATGCGATGGAAAAGTCTTTCAGCTCCAGGCCGCTACCCGAAATTACATAATACTGTAATGCTGCATCCCAGCGGTAGGTATCCGAAATTTTACGGCTGCTTTTCACTTCCATGCCTTTCCATTGCCCATTTTCCCTATAGAGGATGTCCAGAGCAACCACTACATCTTCAAAGGAAAAGGCGGCTTCGTAAATCACATCTGTTTGCCCTTCTTCAATGAGTGCGGCTGTTTTTTCCACCGATTGGGCCATCTGAAAATGGGTTTTGGGCGATGCATCCACGCCTCCGGGAAACAGGTCACGGGCGTACACACCCACAATGGTGCCCCGGTTAAATTTAGCCCTTTGCTCGGGGCTCACAGGGTCGCGAAGGAAGTACCGGTTTTTATATAGGTAGAGCGCTTTGGGGCACTGAAGGCCTTTGATAAAAGTGGATTTGGAAAGAACTGCTTTCTTTTTTTTCTTCTGGGGCATAGCAAGCGTTAGTAAAGGGAGGATTAAACAATGGATTCAATTTGTTCGTCCTGCAAGGTTCCCTGCAGGGTGTATTTTAGGTAGAGCCTTGCGGTGGTTACCACATCTTTGTTGCAATATACGGCAATGCGTTCCAGATCCTTTTCTTTCCAGTAAACCTTTGCCACATCAGCACCCATGATGTCGTCTTTTGGGGTGGGGATATCAAAAACAGCAGCCAGCAAGTCCAGGGAGGTATAACTTTTATAATCTCCAAATTTCCATAAATCCATGGTGTCCAGCAGGGTTACCTCCCAGGGTTTGCGCCCGGGGATATTGAGAATCCCAGGCAGGGGAATCTGGTTGATGAGCATGCGGCGGGCAATGTAAGGGAAATCAAATTCCCGTGCATTATGGCCACATAAATAGTGTTCCTGGGTGTTGTATTTGCGATTCAGCAGGTTGGCAAATTCCTGTAACAGCTGTGATTCGTCATGGCTGTAAAATGCTTTGCAACGAAAGACATGCTCACCATCTTTGGAGTGGAAAAATCCTGCAGATATACACACAATTTTGCCGAACTCACTGTAAATGCCTGCTTTTTCGAAAAATAATTCATCGGCGGGCTTTTCATCATCCCTGGAGATGCGGTCTGCTTTTTTGGCCCACAATTCCTGGAGTTTGGGGGATAACTCTCCAAAGTCTTCTTTCATGGGCACCGTTTCCACATCCAAAAACAAAATGTTGTTGAGAGGTATTTTTTCAAGCATACTAAATCATAAATTAGGTGGTTAAGCTTGTTTGGCCAATTTTCCGAACAGCCATAGGCAAAATATTTACGTGGATTGTGTATTTCATTTTAGTCGTTTCCCATTACCTTAAATTCGGTTCGCCGGTTTTTTGCCCGTCCTTCTTCCGTTTCATTGGTAGCGATGGGCTCCTGATCTGCATATCCTTTATAGCTAAGACGCTTTTTGTTTATGTCATGTTCCAGCAGGTAGTTATATACACTCAGGGCTCGTTTTTCAGACAAATTCATGTTGTAGTCAAAAGAACCTGTATCATCAGTATGGCCACTTATTTCAATTTTCAATCCCGGGTTTTGTTCCAGCAGTTCAACCAGCCGGTTGAGTTCACTGATGGATTCTGGTAGGAGTTCATGGCTGTCATGTTTGAAAAAAATATTTCTGAGCACCACCGACTCTCCTTCTTGAATGGGTTGCAGGGGTACATCATAGAGGTGAGGGTCCACCTGGGTTCTCGCATCATCAAAGGCAAAGTTTTCGGAAAAGAACAGATAGCCGTCGCGCCATACATTAAGGGCCAGGTTGGCACCAACCGGGATGGGTATGAGAAATTCTCCGGTGCGTCTTTCAGAATAGGACTCAGCAATAACTTCTTCCGATTGCAGGTCAACCAACTCAAAGCGGGCTTCTAGTCTTTGCCTGGTGTTGGCATCAAATACAAATCCTTTCATATAGCTTACCGGGGTAGGCCTTGCCTGCTCGTAAAGCTCGAAAAAATACAGGTCGGTGCTGCTGGTATCAGATTGATGCCCTGAAGCAAAATAGGCTTCTTTGCCCGAGGCTCCAACCACAAGGGATATTTCATCATCATAGGTGTTGATGGGGTAACCCAGGTTAACAGGCTCTTCCCAATCACCCAGTGAATCTTTGACCGTGTAAAAAAGGTCCATTCCTCCCATGCCTATGTGTCCGTCGGAGGAAAAAAACAATGTCCGGTTGTCCGGGTGGATAAATGGAGACATCTCTCTGCCCGTTGTGTTGATAACTTTTCCCAGGTTTTGGGGTTCACTCCACTGTCCAGGTCTTACCTGCGTTGATATCCAAATATCCATTTTGCCATGATTACCAGAACGGTTGCTGGTAAAATACAAGGTGCGCCCGTCGGGAGAGATGGAGGGTTGTGACTCCCATGCAGGTGTGTTGATCGGAGGACCCAGGTTTACGGGTTCAGACCACCTGTCGCCAGCACGCCTTGCATAGTATATATCGCAGCTACCCATGCCGTCGGGTCGGTTGCATGCCGTAAAATAGAGGTGCATCCCATCGGCAGAAATACTTTGCGCACCTTCATTGTGTTGTGTGTTAATGGGTGGGCCCAGGTTTTCGGCCGGGCCCCATTGCCCATCCTCGTCACGAAAGCTGATGTAAAAATCTTCGTACTCATAACCCAGATGAAAAAAACTTGGGTCATCGCGGGGCTTTTTCCGGGTGAAGATAAGCGTTTGCTCATCTGCCGTGAGGGTGGGTGCATATTCCTCGTTTTCGGTATTGATGTTTGGCCCCAGGTTAATGGGTTCAAAAGGTACGGGATTTTTTTGAGCCTCTATGGCAAATTCACACTTTTCAATAAGGGTTGCTGCCCGTTGTTTGATCTGATCGCTGACCTGCCGGTTGCTAAGTTGTTGTAAACTCTCGTATGCACGTGAGTATTCCCCCATAGCCAGGTACGACTCGCCAAGGTAGTAGAAAGCGTTTGGGAAGAAATCAGGATTGATTTGCACGGCATTTTGAAAAGCCTCTATCGCCTCTTCATACCTGCGGATGCTCTGCATCATTTCTCCCAGCACAATGTGTGCCTCTATAAAATCAGGATCGTGATCAATGGCTTCCCGGAAACTTTCTTCAGCACCATCCACATCGCGGTAATTGAATTTTTGTAAGGCATCCTGAAAGGCACGTCTGGCCCGGTTGCTGGTGGTTGTAAGCTCTCTGTCTGTTTGAGGATAAGCCTCAGAAGGAGTGAATATGACCAAAAAGGAAAAAAGGAAAACAAGGATCCCCCCCGGAAAAAATTTTCTCATAAAAATAGGATTTGACCCAGTTTGGCCCTGCCAAAATCCGGGTAATAAACACAATACAAACCTAAGAAATTTTCACATCAATTTTTCAAAAAAACCCTTATTTATAAGGGGGTAACTTTCGTTGTGGGTTGATAATATGGATGATACGACCGTTTGCTGCCCTGGTGGGGAAGTGTTGCGGGATGCTTGTTTAGGGAATATTGATGTACTTGTGTGATTGGAGTGAAATCATCCATTTCGGGTTTTTCAATATATATTCTACCACCCGGGGCATCATGGTTTTGCTTCGGCTCCATTCGGGTTGAAGATAAAGCCGACATTGTTGTTTTACCAGGGTTGTGTTTTTTTCTGCCCACGCAAAGTCGGTTTCATCATAAACAATCACTTTCAGTTCATCGGCAAGTTGCAGCATCTCCTTTCTGGGGGATTGCTGCGATTTGGGGGATACACATATCCAATCAAAAGAGCCGCTGAGTGGACAGGTGCCAGATGTTTCCAGGAAAATCCGGATGTTTTCCTTTTTCAGCGCCTGGCAAAGAGGTTCAAGGTTATACATCAGGGGTTCTCCACCGGTGATTACGACAGATTTTGCAGCATAATTGCCCAGGTTTTCCAGTATTTGGTCAACGGTGGTGAGGGGATGTACCGATGCATCCCAGGCTTCTTTCACGTCACACCAGTGGCAACCCACGTCGCAGCCACCAATGCGCATAAAGAAAGCTGCTTTGCCGGTATTATAGCCTTCACCCTGGATGGAATAAAACATTTCCATTACGGGTAACAGCTGTCCGGCCTCAAGCAGTTTCTGTTGTTCGTCGGTAAGATTGGATAATTTGCAATTTGTCAAATCAGTGGTAAATTTCGTTTTTGCGCGCCCTGAGTGTATTCATCAGCAGCGATACAATGGTCATAGGGCCTATGCCTCCCGGAACGGGTGTGATGTGGGAAACTTTTTGGGAAACTTCATCAAACTTCACGTCTCCAATAAGTTTGAACCCCGATTTTGTTTTGTCTGATTCTACACGGTGGATGCCCACATCCACAACTATAGCACCCTCTTTTACCATGTCTGCCGTGACAAAATGGGGCTTACCCATGGCAACGATAAGGATGTCAGCAGCGGCGGTGATTTCTTTCAGGTTTTGGGTTTTGCTGTGACAAACCGTTACTGTGGCATTACCAGGTTGTGTGGTTCTTGACATGAGGATACTGATGGGTCGGCCCACAATGTTGCTTCTGCCCAGTACTACGCAATTTTTGCCCTGAGTTTCGATATCTGCCCTTTTCAGTAATTCCATGATACCGTTGGGTGTGGCAGAAATATAGGCGGGAAGCCCGATGGTCATGCGTCCCACATTTTCAGGGTGAAAACCATCCACGTCTTTGGATGGCTTTATGGATTGAATGATCTTTTGTTCATCAATATGGTCGGGAAGTGGCAACTGTACGATGAACCCATCTATTCCGGGGTCATTGTTTAAGAATTCCACCGTTTTCAGCAACTCCTCCTCTTCCACATCGCTTTCAATCTTGTAGGTGGATGAGCTGAAACCCACCTGTTTGCAGGCTTTCTCCTTGGCAGACACATAAGTCTCACTGGCAGGGTCATTGCCTACCAATACGGCCGCAAGGTGTGGAGGACGCTCATCATTATCCATCATCTTTTTAACTTCTGCGGCTATTTCATCTTTTATTTCAGCTGCTGTTTTTTTTCCGTCAATCAATTCCATGTGTTTTAGATTGTTTAAGAGTTCATCAAAAGTGTGATTATTTTCTCATTCCGGGCATGCCTTTCATCATATTCATAAACTTGTTTCCGCCCCCTGATGCCATCATCTTCATCATCTTACGGGTGTCTCCAAATTGTTTGATGAGTTTGTTGACTTCCTGGATATTGGTGCCACTACCCTGGGCAATCCTTTTCCTGCGACTTCCGTTGAGGATAGCCGGGTTGTTACGCTCTTCGGGAGTCATTGAGTAAATAATGGCCTCAATGCCATTAAAAGCGTCATCTTCCAGGTCAATGTCTTTCATGGCTTTGCCCATGCCAGGTATCATGCCTACCAGGTCTTTCATATTACCCATTTTCTTAATTTGCTGCAACTGCTTGAGAAAGTCATCAAAGTTGAACTGGTTCTTGGCAATCTTTTTCTGAAGCTTGCGAGCTTCGTCATGATCGTATTGTTCCTGTGCTTTTTCAACCAGTGATACAATGTCACCCATGCCTAAAATCCGGTCAGCCATCCGTTTGGGGTAAAACAGGTCCAGGGCATCCATTTTTTCGCCAATACCCACAAACTTGATGGGTTTTTCCACCACCGAGCGAACGGTGAGTGCCGCACCCCCGCGGGTGTCTCCATCCATTTTTGTCAGTACAACACCATCAAAGTCTAGGGTGTCATTAAAGGCTTTGGCGGTATTTACGGCATCCTGACCTGTCATGGCATCCACCACAAATAGCACTTCCTGAGGGTTGAGGTTCTTCTTCAGGGAAGATATCTCATTCATCATCTGCTCATCAATGGCAAGGCGGCCCGCGGTATCCACAATCACTGCCCCGTGACCCATGGTTTTGGCATGGGAAACTGCATTTTTGGCAATACCCACCGGGTCTTTGGAGCCATCTTCGGTATAAACTTCCACATCTATCTGCTCCCCAAGTACTTTCAGCTGGTCGATGGCAGCAGGACGGTAGACGTCACCGGCCACAAGCAATACCTTTTTCGATTTTTTCTTTTTCAGGTAATTGGCCAGCTTGGCAGAGAAGGTTGTTTTACCACTACCTTGCAACCCGGCAATAAGTATGATGGCGGGGTCACCCTTCAGGTTAATCTCTTCATGTGTTTCACCCATGAGCTTGGTGAGCTCCTCATGGACAATTTTTACCATGAGTTGTCCGGGTGATACAGCCGTGAGCACGTTCTGCCCCAGGGCTTTTTCCTTAACCGTTTCGGTAAAGTTTTTGGCAATCTTGTAACTTACGTCCGCATCCAAAAGGGCTTTACGAACATCTTTCAGGGTCTCTGCAACATTTATTTCGGTAATATGTCCCTGGCCTTTGAGTAACTTAAATGACTTGTCCAGGCGATCTGATAAATTGTCAAACATCTTTTTTACGTTTTAATTTTTTGCAAAATTATCATTTTAAATTGGTTTAACCATGCCCCGCCACAACATACATCAACCAGTGCGTTGATTATTAGAACACATAACCCTTTTGGTGTTGTATTATCCTGTAAAACCGGATTATAACAACTATATTGGGATAGCGGGTTAACCCAATAAAGGGTTTTAAACCGGCAGAAATCTGTTAATAAAACGTTGAAAAAATACGTATAGTACCGATGAATCGAGTGGTTAAAAATGATTACATTTAATCAGTGATTTAAAGCAAAGGCTGGTGTGATAGTTTTTCGTAATTTTGTAGAACCAAAGATTGGCAGGTTATTTGCGGTTTAGTCATGAGCCAGCCGTTAGATAACGTCCTAATGATTTGATATCCACAATCTTTTATTTTTGAATATGCAAATTGAAAATATTGATAACACTCCCTGGCAAGTACATAAGCTTAAGGAGTTGATCCATCAAAATCAATCCATCTATTTTGATGTGGACGATTTTGAAGAGATCGTTGAGTTTTTTATCCTCGAGGGCAATTACAAGGAGTCGCTCAAGATAGCAGAATATGCCTGTAAGGTCCACCCGGCTTCTATCCCGCTTATGCTGAAAAAAGCCCAGCTGCTGGCATCGCTCAACAAGGAGCATTTTGCCCTGGATTTGCTTTCAGAGGTTGAAACCCTTGAGCCTTCCAACTCGGATGTTTTTCTTACCCGGGGAGCCATTTATTCGCAAATGCAAAAGTATGAAAAGGCTATTGAGGAATACAACAAAGCAGTACAGGATTCGGAGGAACCCGATTTTGTGTATTGCAACATTGCCTTTGAATACGAAAATATGGGTAACTATGACAAAACCATAGAGTACCTGAGTAAAGCCCTGGAGGTTAACCCTGAGAACGATATGGCCATGTACGAAGCAGCTTACTGTTTTGACCTGTTATCCCTGACTGAAGAAAGTATTTCCTTCTTTAAAAAACTGGTCGATCGTAACCCCTTTTCAGTGGAAGCCTGGTACAACCTGGGAGTTTCTTTCCAGCAGGCCAATCTGCACGAAAAAGCCATCGAAGCTTTTGAATATGCATTGGCCATTGAACCTGAGCATGGCAGCACACTTTTTTATATGGCCTATACATACAGCAGCATGGGCCGTTATTATGACGCCATTCGTACCTATAAATACACCCTGGAAGGAGAAGAAGCGGATTCGGTTACTTTTTACCACATTGGCGAGTGCTATGAAAAGATGGAGGAGTACACCGAGGCCAAAAAATATTATAAAAAAACCACCGACATCAACCCCGATTTTGTGGATGCGTGGATTGGAGCGGGAATTTGTGAAAGGGAGCTTGGCAATGCTGGTCCCGCGCTGGATGCCGTTCACCGGGCACTGGACAAAGACCCTGAAAATACAGCTTACCTCAACATTCTGGCTGATATGTATTTATTGTATGATGAACTTGAAAAGGCAGGGTACTATTATGAAAAAGCCATGGAGTCCAGTCCCGAAGACGAAGCTTTAAGGTTGGACTATGCCGATGGTTTGATAGAAAAAGAACAACTGGAAGAGGCAGCCGAAGTGGTACATGAGGGGATTGAAAAACTCGGCAGTCTTTCTTCGCTTTATTATAAAATGGCAGCAATCCTTTTTATGCAGGGTCGCAACAAAGATGCATCCTTTTTTCTCACCGAAGCGTTGCTGCTGAATTATGACAACCATGGCCCCATGCTCGAGCAACACCCTTCCCTGAAGGATAACCCCCATGTTATTGAGCTGCTGAACCATTATGGTGATTAAACAGCAGAACATTCGGGCAACCCCGGTGAAAGATTTTATTTGTATGTTTGTTTTTTAAGTTGGACAATTCATTTTTTACACAATTAAACTATGATTTTACCCCATATTCCTGAGCGCGAATCCAAACCCCGCCAAACGGGTGTTACCATGATGATGGATAAAGGGATGAGCTTGCGACAGGCTGAGGATATTGTGCAGGTGTCCGGTCACCTTATTGATTTTGCAAAATTGGGTTTTGGCACATCCATGGTAAGCAACCAGGTGAAGGAAAAAGTAAAGGTTTATAAGGATGCCGGTATCAAGGTGTTTTTGGGCGGTACCCTTTTTGAAGTTTGCCTGATAAGGGGATGCATGCCTGATTTTGAAAAATTTATAGATGATTTGGAGTTGGATGCTGTGGAGGTTTCTGATGGGAGTATGCATATAGACCATGCTACGAAATGTGAGTATATCCGTTATTTTTCCAGCCAGCGCACGGTGTTGAGCGAAGTGGGTGCCAAGGAGGCGGATGTGATGACCGATCCGGCCATTTGGTCGCAACATATGCAGGCGGAGTTAGAAGCTGGTAGCAGCTATGTGATTGGCGAAGCACGGGAGAGTGGCAATGTGGGAATTTATAAAAACACGGGCAAGGCTGATTACCAACTTATCGATGATATTTTAGCGCACGTGCCCCGGGAAAAAATCTTGTGGGAGGCGCCCCAGAAATCGCAACAGGTGTGGTTTATCAAACTGCTGGGACCCCATGTAAACCTGGGTAATATTGCCCCGGTAGATGTCATACCCCTTGAGACCCTTCGCCTGGGGCTTCGTGGTGATACTTTCATGGATGTGTTACCCGCCGAATTTGAGAAATACCGGTTGAAGTAATAACACTTTGCCGTTGCTGCTATCCATGCTGCACCAATGATAACCCAGAAAGTTTAGTTAACGACAGTATATGAAAAAAAGAAATAGCCTGAACTATGCTTTGCTCACTTTACGGGGGTTGGGTATGGGGGCCGCCGATGTCATTCCCGGGGTTTCCGGGGGCACCATTGCGTTTATTACAGGTATTTACCAGGAACTAATATTCAGTATAAAATCTGTCAACAAAGAATTTGTCCGCCTGCTTTTTAGCCAGGGGATAGTCACTGCATGGAAACATATCAACGGGAGTTTTTTGCTGGCGGTATTTTCCGGTGTGCTCATAAGTATTTTTTCACTGGCACGCCTTATATCCTGGCTACTGGTTGTATACCCCAAACTGGTTTGGGCCTTTTTCTTTGGGCTGATCATTGCATCGGCCCTGCACGTTGGAAAAAAAATTACCCACTGGAATACAGCTGCTGTTGTTAGCCTGTTAGCGGGGGTGGTGGTAGCTGCCTACGTAACCATTGCTACGCCTGCAATTACACCCGAGGCAGGGTGGTTTGTGTTTCTTTCCGGCAGTATTGCCATAACTGCGATGATCCTGCCGGGTATATCCGGTAGTTTTATTCTGCTTTTATTGGGTAAGTACGAATTTATGCTGAACGCGGTAAAAGATCTGCAGGTCAGTATCATTGCCATTTTTGGAGTGGGCTGTGTAGTTGGGATCATCAGTTTTTCCAATGTTATTTCATGGTTTTTCAGAAAGTTTCCCAATGCCACCATGGCTCTGCTTACGGGGTTTATGCTGGGATCCCTGAACAAGCTTTGGCCATGGAAAGAAGTAACAAAATACCATGTCAATAGTGCAGGGGAGGAGGTGCCTTTCCTTGAAAGAAGCATCTCTCCGTTCACATATCCAGAGGTAACCGGCAATGATAATATGTTGTGGCAGATTATTGTATTTGCACTGGCCGGCTTTCTGCTGATTTTTTTATTCGATGTGTTTACGTCGCATAAAAAGGAAAGAGCTTAAGTTATTGGAAAGAGGCATGTTTACTAAAAGAAAATGAGTCGACCGTTTTTGTGACTTTTTGCCACTCATTACAAGTTATGGGCTCTGTTTGACAGCAGTCAGTTAACCGCGAGATAAATGTAAAGGTTTGTCTTTAAAAGAAAATAGTGGGCAATCATT
>SLQX01000079.1 GCA_007131245.1 Bacteroidales bacterium | reverse complement strand
TTTGCTGATGGTTTGAAAATATTTTTTAAAAATATCTGCGGAGACATCTCCGGGTGTCTTTATGTGAAGAACAACCGGGCGCTTATTTGGTTTAAAAAAGGGAATTAAAATATTTTCGAGGCTTTGCACATCATCGGCAAACAGGTATTCGGTGTTGAATGCCTTGCAAAGATTTTTGATATTTACCAGGTGGGGTGTTTCGATATAAGGTCTGATTTTTTCCGCCTCAGGTCCGGTTTCTATGAGTTTAAAGATGTTACCGCCTCCATTATCTATTACGATGATACGCAGGTTGACTGGCAAGTGGTTGTTCCACAGTCCGTTGCTGTCGTATATGAAGGCCAGGTCACCCAGCAGTACCACATTCAATTGACTGGTTACCATAGCTGCACCAGCAGCAGTTGACAAACAGCCATCGATGCCGGATGTGCCCCGGTTGGAAAAATAGCTTATATGCTTGTGTGATGGGAAAAGTTGTGCATAACGCACCGGGGTACTATTGGCAAGGTGCAGGTTGCAGTATTGGGGCAAATGCCTGATTATCATTTCGTAGGCTTTCAAATCAGAAAACGGGGTTCTTGTAAGGAACTGACCATGTTTTTGCTCACACTTTTGCTGCACATCTTTGGCCGACTTTACGTAAGAGCTTATCGGCTGCCCTTTCCCGTTTAGCTCCCGGAAGAACGACTCCGGACTCATTCTGATATTATAGCTGAGACTTTGAAAGGTATCTGTATATAGTTCGTTTGGGTCAACATGCCAGTGTTGGGCAGGGGGATGCAGGCGCAAATATTTTTTCACTCTTTTGGAGATGATGGCTCCACCCAGGGTAATGAGAAGATCAGGGCGGAAGGTTTCGTCGGGCATTGAATCAGCCATAGCCATAAACCGTTCGGGGGTGTCGATAATGTTTGGAGCGCTAATGTTAGACAGATTCTCTGCCATGACCATCGCCTTGTCATCCTTTACCAGGTTTTCCAGCAATTTAGAGAGTTCAGGGTTTTTATTGCCAAATCCGCTGATAATAAGCTTTTTATTGTGTTTTTCCCACATCTCAACGATTTTGGGCCAGCTCTGGGGGAGCAGGCTGGAGGTTGTTTGGGGTATGGATAGAACAGGAGGAGGTTCGCTGACACTGGGCAGCGCTTCGTATAGCGGCTCTTTCAATGGGATATTTACGTGTACCGGCCCGGGATTTTCCAGGATGGTGGTGTGAATGGCTTCATTGATAATTCGCCTGAAATACCACAGGTCGTCGTTTCCCAGGGTGGTCAAGGGTGTAGTGAACGATTTTTTCACCACATTGCTGAAAAAATTGTGTTGTTGAATGGTTTGTCCGTCATTTTGGTCGATCCAATGGGGCGGGCGGTCAGCGGTTAAAGCAATAAGTGGTATTTTCAGGTAAAAAGCTTCAGCCATTGCCGGGGCATAGTTGGCCATGGCGGTTCCCGATGTGCAGATGAGCACCACAGGCTTTTGAAGTTGCTGCGCTATGCCCAGTGCATAATAAGCAGCACTGCGCTCATCGGTAATGCTGATACAATTAAGGTTTGGATGTGAGACGAAAGAAACCACCAGGGGTGCGTTGCGTGAACCGGGAGAAATAACAGCATACCGGATGCCTGATGCATAACAAATATGTGGTATTTCACTTACTCCCTGGCTTTTGGACGGCATATGTTCAGATAGTTTATAACGATTCCACAATACGTTGAAGTGTTTTCTTTTTGTTGATGGTTTCCTCCCATTCGTTTTCGGGCACAGAGTCGTGGGTAATACCCGCACCCAGGTAATAGTAGAGTTTGTTGTTGTGTACTTTCATGGAGCGCAGGTTTACGAAAAGGGCCCATTCATCCTGCACATTCATGGGGCCCATGAACCCCGTATAATAAGCACGGTCATGCTTTTCGGTTTCCCTGATTTGTTGCCGGGCTTTGTTTTTGGGTAGCCCGCATACCGAAGGTGTGGGGTGAAGTTGCCCGAGAAATTGGTGGATTTTGTCATTGACCCTATCCAGCGGGAAGGAAAAAGCTGTTTTCAGGTGTTCAACACTCCCGGCAACATGAGAAACAGGTCCATGTTTTTCATAGTCAGGGATGTTGAAATCGTGAATTATATTTTCAATGTATTGGGTGACCAGCTTCTGTTCAAACAACTCTTTTTCGCCCCATTTTTTTTGCTGCCTGCTTTTGTCAACGGTCCTGGTCCCCGCCAGAGATACAGTATGTACTGTATTGTTTTTAACCCTGATTAATGGTTCGGGGCTTGCCCCAATCCAAAGACCTGTTTCGGGCATATATACCATAAAAACAAAGGCTTCCGGGTAGGCTTTTTGCAGAGCCTGAAAATACAGTGAGCTGTTAAAGTCTACAGGCATCACACTGGAGCTGATTCTCGATACTACAATTTTTTGTAAAGTCCCAAGATTTATAGCCTGCATGGCACTTTCTACCTGACTGATATACTCCTCTTTGGATGCTTCATGATAAGCGTTTTTGCGACCGTCCAGGTCGTTTGTTTTGGTTACTGCGGAGTCATCAAAAATCTCTAAACCCTGGTCACCTTCTGCTGATGCCTGGCTGTTTATGACCAGATCAGGTACAATCAGCTTAGGAGGATATTTAGCCTCTTCATCAAAGGGGGCAAACACAAAGCCTTGTTTTTGAGCAAGGTCTGCAAGGTTCGTGATGGTTTGCGGGGGTTTTTGCCATTGCAGCATGGTGGTTGGACTATGGCTGCCCGGCAACCGGTAGGATGCAAAAGCCAGCTTATTGTCCATGGCCAGCTGGTGTAGCTTTTCCAGGGAAATGTTTGTATCTTTACTTTTTGACATCCGTTTGATGGTTTATTTCGATGATCATATTGGTAATCCTGCACAGAGAAATTTTACGCTGGTTTTCATCATGTATAATCACATCCCATACATGGGTTTTACTTCCTTTGTGCAGTAGGGTTGCCTGTGCGTAGACATATCCTTCCCGAATGGTCCCTACATGATTTGCGTTTATCTGCATTCCCACTACCGTGTACTTGTTGGTGTCCACCATATTGTAAGAAGCAGCACTTCCTACGGTTTCGGCCAGGGCCAGGCTGGCACCCCCGTGCAAAATGCCTAAGGGCTGAAGTGTGCGTTGATCAACCGGCATGCGGCCCCTAAGAAACCCTTCACCGGTTTCGGTAAACTCTATACCAAGATGATCTATCAGTGTGTTGCGACAAAAATCATTAAGTTTTTCAATCACATTCATGTTGTGCTGGGTTTGTAAAGGCAAAAGTACAATTTTTTCTTATGCAGGTACGTGAATACCACAATGTTTATGCTTGATGGTTGGGTAAAGCAGTAAACCTGCAAAAGCCAAACCCCATATTGCTGTGCAGCGATATGGGGTTATGGCTAAAAGCTTGTACGGGATTAACCCGGGCTTATTGCTTTTCTTCTT
>SLQX01000123.1 GCA_007131245.1 Bacteroidales bacterium | reverse complement strand
TTAAAGCTATGAAACTTTAATTTTCCCCAGTGAGATTTTAAAATAACGTATCTTGATACAGGAAGGCTCTGGCTATTGGAATCTCAGCACGATATTTTCATCCCTTATTTTATCTTTACTTATTTATTATCAGTATCTTATCAAGATAATTATAACCACCCGTATTATCGTATAAAACTCGATTTTTTGGCATAACCCTATTAGCTACTACAAAAAATCACCCCTTTAAGGATATTATGATCATGAATTTTAAAAGTGAAAACAAGCCAATCCTTAAAAGCTACTTGTTTGTAAAGAATAGGAGCGAGAACCAATTTTTTTAAGAGATGTAATTTATACTCAAATTGAATGATTAGCATAAAATTCAGCTCTTTCCCCAAGTCAAACAGCATCAGCCTCTTTAATTAATAACAAATAAATTGTTATTAAAAATCAACTTTTCTAACTACAGCATATCCTAAATCCAGAATGTGAACGCATGAAGTTTACAGATGTATACCCACCAGTAAAACAATACAAAGAAAAACATTCACGTTTGTAACCATTGACTTGTGATTACTTATGTAAATTTGAAATAAACACACACGTAAACCGAACTTTCCTATCCCGCTATATTTCAATGCGTTAAGATGTTGTTTAACATTGTAACAAAACTACTGCAACTCAAGGTAGGTTTACATTTGGAAACCAATAAATTTAATCAAAGTGTAATCAAAACAATCTATTTAGAATAACTTATATTCAGGGTGTTATATTGTTTACCTAAACTATTACTGCAATATATTAATAAAAACCTCCTTGCATGTAGCATTTGAAGCAAAAGTTCATTGTATTAGAGTAGATAACTGATTTTATAGCTTATAAGAAACTCTGTTTAACCATAACTTTAAGAAAAAACTGTTTGTTTTTGTAAATTCCATAAAAAATCATATCTTTACCTTTGTAAACACAAAGATGCAGAATCAATTTGCACATGTAAACACCAAAATGTTCACGATGGTAAACAGAATAAAAACTATAATTGACTACTATGAACTATCCGCATCTCGTTTTGCCGATAGTCTCAATGTCCCCCGCTCAACCATATCGCATTTATTGTCGGGAAGAAATAAGCCAAGTTTTGAATTTATACAAAAAATTATGCAGGCCTACCCGGAAATAAATACCGAATGGCTGATTAATGGTAAAGGGACATTTTTAAAAGAAAAGGAGCAGGATTTGTTTACCAGCATAGATAGTGAACCTGCAAAACCCGAAAAACAAACTCAAGCGCAAAAAGAAGATATACCACAAGTCGGTGAGAAGCCCATAAACAAGGGGACAGACCAGAAGCATGATAATAATGGGCCTTATGAGGAGGAAAAACCTCCCCAGGTTAAGGGTAATATGGTTGAAAGTGAACAGGTTGCAACCTATTTAAAAGGAAAAAAAAACAGCCGTAAGATTGAAAGAATTATCGTAATATACAACGACGATACATTTGAAGCCTATACGCCCAGGAATTGAAGCTGTAAGTAATTATAAGGTTTTCTATAATCCGGTAAGAGTTAGGTCCCTTGCCCCATCAATAAAAGCCTTCTTAAAATCGTTCTAATTTACTAAAGAAAAAATCAGCTTCCATTTCTGCATTTTCATCAGAGTCGGATCCATGAACAGCATTCTTTTCCATACTTGCACCAAAAAGTTTTCTAAGGGTCCCTGAATCTGCTTTCAAAGGATCGGTTGCACCAATCAGCTTGCGGTAATCATCCACAGCGTTCTTTTTTTCCAGGATAGCTGCAACAATGGGACCTGAAGACATAAACTTTGTCAATCGAGGATAGAATTTTTTCCCTTCATGAACTTTGTAAAAGGCTTTTGCCTGTTCCAGATTCATCTGCAAATATTTCATGGCAACGATTCTAAAACCGGCTGCATTGATCTTCGCCAGGATTGGTCCGGTATAGCCGTTTTGCACAGCGTATGGTTTAATCATAGTCAATGTAATTTTTCCTGCCATTTCTAGTCATTTAGTTTTAGTAAATTATTGAAATAAAAAATAAATTAATCATCAATCACTGGATCAGCAAGCGTTTCTGGAGATATAACCAATTTTGGAGCTTGTTAATAGATCCATAAAAATAATTAATTTAATGCACCCAATAGGCTCAAACTGTTTTTTTTTACCTTTGTGTTAATATCTTTCATAATGAAATATCCTGGTGTTTACCCCGCTTTAGGGTCCAACTATTTCATCACATTAATTATAAAATAGATTATATTGGATAAAGTTCAAATTGAAAAAGCCAAAAACCTGCTTGCAGACAAGAATCAACCCATTGTTATTGTCAGTCACGTAAACCCTGACGGAGATGCTATTGGTTCTGCCTTAGGTCTCTATCACTATTTGAGAAATGACAAATACCAAAACCTCCGGGTCATTATTCCCAATGGTTATCCTTCCTTTTTGGCCTGGATGCCCGGCAGTGATGAGATTACCATTGCCACTGAAGATAAACAGCAATCCCGCAACCTAATAGAACACGCCAAAGTTATATTCTGTCTGGATTTCAACGATCTGGCTCGTACGGACCAACTTTCCGAGCCACTGACCCGCACAAAAGCTACCAAAATACTCATTGATCACCATCCTGAACCCCAGGACCAGTTTGACCTTATTTTTTCTTCTCAGCTTTCTTCAACAGCAGAGTTGATATACAAAATTATAGAAGCATTTGGCAAAGAGCATTTAATTGACATCCATGCTGCACAGTGCCTTTATGCAGGTATCATTACCGACACAGGCTCTTTCAGTTATGCTTGCAACCATCCGCAAACCTATTATATAGCAGGTCGTTTTATTGAAATGGGAGTGGATGGAGAAAGAATTCACCGTTTGATTTACGATAATTATTCGGAAGACAGAATGCGCCTTTTGGGCCACTGCCTGGGGGTCAATATGAAGGTATTTACAAACTTTCATACAGCCTATATTTATTTATCTAACGAAGATCTCAAAAAGTTCAATTATCGCGAAGGCGACACAGAAGGAGTGGTCAATTACGCGCTTAGCATCAAGGACATATCCCTGGCTGCCATTTTTATTGAAAAGAAAAATGAAATCAAAGTATCTTTTCGCTCAGAGGGTGCCCTAAATGTAAATGTGCTTGCCCGCAAGTATTTTAACGGTGGAGGACATCACAATGCAGCGGGTGGAAGTTTTTTGGGGAGCCTGCAAGAATGTTTGTTATATTTTGAAAAATTGATTGACAATGTTTCAAAAGATGACTTTAAGGCAATAAAACAAGTCTAATTTAATGATTAACTTTGCACTTTGGTTTTACCAGGGGTATGGCCACAAAAAAATGATTTAGCAACAGCCTGCTGATTACCATGACGAAACACACTATTTATTTATTGATAATACCCGCAACATTTTTGTTTATCTCCTGCCAGGGGGCAAACCAACAAGAAAGGGAACCTTCCCGCCAGCAGTTGCGGGAAAGCCTTCTTGGAGCAAACACCATGCTCATTGATGCAGAAGATCAGGAAATTGAAGACTTCATCCAAAGACATGGCTGGCAAATGAATGAAACCGGCTCAGGCCTTAGGTATGATATTTACCAGGAAGGTACAGGCCCCAAAGCCCAAAAGGATAGAATAGCAGTATTCCATTATACGGTAAGATTGATAACGGGTGACGTAATTTATTCATCTGAAAATAAAGAACCTTCTGAATTCCAAATTGGACGGGGAGGGGTGGAGAGTGGTCTGGAGGAAGGAATGCTGCTGTTACGCGTGGGAGATCAGGCCCGTTTTATTCTGCCTTCGCATCTGGCACATGGAGTACCGGGTGATGGTGTAAAAATCCCCAAAAGAGCAACCTTAATCTATGATATTGAGCTTGTTGAATTGAAATAACAGACTCACGAAAGTGATAGCTTTCCATGTTTTTTCAACTTTTAAATCAAATGAATTGTTTATTTTAATTATTAATTCAAAACCCACTATGAAAAAAATTATTTATCCAATTGCCGCATTGTTGCTCGTATTCATGTTTCATGCCTGTGCGGATAAAGGATACCAGCAAACTGAAAGCGGACTTACCTATATGTTTCATGAAAGTAACAGGGGAGCAAACCCGGCCATTGACGATATCGTAAAAATCGATTTTGCCTACCGGTACCCCAAGGACTCTGTGTTTTTTGAAAGTGCTGTCACCGGAGAACAAGCTTATGTAAAGATTGATCCATCAATGTACCCCGGCGATATTTACGAAGCATTGCGAATAATGTCCAAGGGGGACAGTGCTACATTTAAATTCGATGCCCAAAACTTTTTTACCGTAACTATGGGAGCTCCTGCTGTACCTGAATTTATAGATCCAGCCGACAGCCTGTTTGTAGACATAGTGTTACATGACATGTTTGATGAGGAAGGATATGAGGCTTACATGCAGGCCAAAGCCGAAGACGAAATGGCTGAGCGTGAAGAAGCCCGGACACAGGAAGGCAATATCCTGGATGACTACCTGGAAAGCGAAAATATTGATGAAGAACCAGAAGAAAGCGGACTCATCATCATAGTAAAAGAGGAAGGCTCAGGCCCCAAACCAGAGAGTGGACAAACCGTGAAGGTACATTATACCGGTATGCTACTCGATGGGACTGTGTTTGACTCTTCCGTAGAAAGAGGAACTCCATTTGAATTTCAACTGGGTGCAGGAAGAGTTATCAGAGGCTGGGATGAAGGCATAGCCGAGCTGAATGTGGGCTCAAGCGCCAGACTCATAATACCTTCTCACCTTGCTTATGGCGACAGAACTGCAGGTGAACATATTGAACCCTTTTCTACATTAATTTTTGACATCGAACTTCTTGATGCAAATTAATGGCATCTTAGGTGCGTAAACACTGAACTTAAAGGATCACTAGTGCTACTTTAATAAATGAAGTTTTATTAACCAACCGATATGAATTCAAATTCAGATTCTCGGCCTACTTACATTGGATGGAAGAAGGTCCTCTTGTGGGTGATCGTTTTTAGCTTTTCAGCTTGCAGTTTACCCTTGAGGACTGCAGGGCCCGCTTATCAAACCCATGAGTCGGGGATTAAATACCTGGTGACAGAAAAAGGCGATGGGGCACAAGCTTCCATCAAAGATAAGGTACGTGTTCACTATCGCCTCTTGTTGGAAGACAGTACCTTAATTGAAAGCAGCTACGACAGGAGCGAGCCTGTTAGCTTTCAATTGGGGCAGGCCCAGGTGATCAAAGGTTGGGATATTGGTATTGAACTTCTGCAAGAAGGGGATAAAGCTACTTTAATCATACCCCCCGACCTTGGATATGGCGACAAGCCCATGGGGGATATACCTGCCAACTCAACCCTGGTATTTCATGTGGAACTTATAGAAGTTCTGCCAGCACCTGATCCCTATGTTGTACCTGAAGGGGTTGAAATATCTGAAGTTTCAAGTGGGTTGCGCTACGCAGTTATTGAGGGTGGAGAAGGAAAGCAGCTTCAACCTGGCATGAAAGTAAAAGTGCATTACTCAGGCTATTTTGAAAATATGGAGGTTTTTGATTCATCTTATGAACGTGGATATCCTTTTGAGTTTACCCTGGGCCGGGGCATGGTCATAAGGGGTTGGGAGGAAGGAATAGCCAGGTTGAGAGTCGGTGATAAAGCCCGCTTATGGATTCCATGGGATTTGGCTTACGGTCAGCAGGGTAGAGGACCAATACCCCCTGAATCCAATCTCATATTCGACATTGAGGTGCTAGATGCCCATGAAATAGCAAGGCCGGAAGCTTTTGATGTTTCTCATTCCGACACACTTACCACAGAAAGTGGTTTGCAATATTTGATTGCTGAAGAAGGTTATGGTGGCTCCCCGGAAAACGAAGATATTGTTACTGTGCACTATACGGGATACTTGCCCGATGGCAGGATGTTCGACTCCTCTGTGCAAAGAGGACAGGTTTTTCGTTTTGTGCTGGGCCAGGGCCAGGTTATTGATGGTTGGGATGAAGGAGTACAGTTGATGCAATACAATGCCAGGTATCGCTTCATTATCCCACCCGAGCTGGGATATGGAGATAGAAGGGTGGGGCCAATTCCCCCCAACTCAAAGCTGATCTTTGACATTGAACTATTTGAAAGCAATGACACAGAATAAAATCAAGGCAATTGCGGTGAAATTATTTTCTAATGGAACATACATCTCGCCCCCGGCGCAATAAAAAAAGCAAATAAGACCGGTACATGCAACTTCCCCCGCATTGAGCGGGGCAAGTATTTAACCAATTACTTAAAACAAATTTATTCGAATGAACCTATTACAGATTACCTGGGAAGCCAGTCCCGTAATTTTCTCACTTGGACCACTTTCTGTTAGATGGTACGGACTCTTTTGGGCACTATCCTTTTACATTGGCTATGAAATCCTTGGCAAGATTTTCAAACGCGAAAATATCGGTCAGAAAGAGTTAGACAGCCTGCTCATTCACATTGCCATAGGAAGTGTTTTAGGAGCCAGGCTTGGACATTGCTTTTTTTATGATTTCGACTATTACATCGCCAATCCCGTTGAAATATTGTATATCTGGCAGGGCGGACTTGCCAGTCATGGAGGTGCAATAGGAATCATAATAGCCATGCTAAGGTACCACCGTAAAACATCCAACATATCTTTTTTCTGGACTGCAGACCGCATGCTTATTGCAGTTGCCCTTGCAGCCATGTTTATCAGAATGGGAAATCTCATGAACCATGAAATTTATGGCTATGTTACAGATAAACCATGGGCATTTAAATTTATTCAAAATGTTTCGGCATGGATGCAAGGTGCCGACCCCGTATTTACCCAACCTGTTCATCCCACAGCCATCTATGAAGGAGCGGGTTACCTGTTTGTCTTTTTAAGTATGATGTGGTTATACTTCAAAAGAATTGGCAAACTTTACCAGGGATTTATGACCGGTTATTTTTTGATTACTTTGTTTGTATGGAGGTTTGTGGTCGAATTCTGGAAAACACCACAGGAAAGCATGTCAGGGGGTTTTATCTATGACATTATGGGATTTTTGGGCATCAACATGGGACAACTTTTAAGCATTCCCCTTGTATTGCTGGGAATTGTTGTATTGATTTATAGCTACAAGTATAAAAAACCAGCTGTTGAAACAGCTGGCATCACTTAACAGGAAAAAAGTTTAATCATTTTCCTGATACAACAAAAAAACGCTCGGCTGCTTGTGCAGATCGGGCGTTTGTTTATTCCATCCGGCAATAGACATGGTTTTTATATATTCATTTTCGAGGGTAATGTTGCTGGCTATACAAAGCAGACTGGATGGATTACAGGTAGTTATAATATCCTGGAGAAGGGCCTGGTTGCGATAAGGGGTTTCCATAAAAATTTGTGTTTGCCTGTTTGAACGGATAGCTTTTTCCAGCTCTTTAATTTTTTGTATCCGTTTCTTCCTTTCTAAAGGCAAATAACCATGAAAAGTAAAACTCTGACCATTAAACCCGGAAGCAATCAGTGCCAGGAGTATAGAGCTGGGCCCCACCAGGGGTGTTACTGTTATATTCTTTTGGTGGGCAATGGCCACTATTTTATTGCCGGGATCCGCAATACATGGATTGCCAGCTTCAGACAGCAGGCCTATATCTCTTCCGGTTTCAGTATTTTTCACATAGCTGGGAAAATCAGATTCTTCAGCATGCTTATCAATAACATGAAAAATGACATCTTTAAAATCCTTTGTATATCCTATACTTCTGAGAAAACGTCGGGCAGAGCGGATATTTTCAACAATAAACTCATCCAGATTTTGAACAATTTTGCTATTTGCCCCGGGAATAACATAAGATGAATCAGCACTACCTAAGCCAACGGGAATGAGAAAAAGTTTTCCTTTCTTTTTAAAGCTATTCTGCATGTTTTCCATTTTAACTAAAACCAGGGTAAGTCTTTCAAATCCACATTCCCTCCCGAAAAGATAGCAGCAATGTTTTTGCCAGCAAATACAGAAGGATGCTCCATTAACACAGCAAGCACCACAGCTGCAGAGGGCTCTACAACAATTTTCATTCGCTCCCAAATCAAAAACATGGCTTTTATGATCCCTTCTTCACTGGCTGTCAAAATATCGTGCACCTGATTCAATATAATGGGAAAAGTAATGTCTCCCAGTGATGTACGCAACCCATCAGCTATAGTTTGGGGATCTTTGGAAGGAACAAACCTTTTTTCCCTGAAAGATTTCCAGGCATCATTAGCCATAAGTGGCTCAGCACCAATCACCTTTGTAGTTGGTGAAAAATATTTTGCTGCCAGGCCTGTACCGCTCAGCAATCCACCACCTCCTACAGGGACAACTACCGCATCAGGCGGGTGATTAAGTTGCCCCAGCATCTCATAAAAACAACTGGCCTGTCCTTCAATCACCTGTATATTATTGTAAGGATGAATAAAAGTGGCCCCGGTTTGCTCCTGAATTTGTTGCAAAGTACTTTCCCGGGCTTCCAGGGTGGGTTTACAGAAAGTGATATTACCCCCATATTGCTTAACAGCATCTACTTTTACAGAGGGAGCATTTTCAGGCATAACGATAAATGCAGGAATACTGCGGGATCTTGCGGCAAGGGTAAGCGCCTGTGCATGATTGCCTGAAGAATGGGTGCAAACCCCTTTTTCAGCTTGCTCAAAAGAAAGCAGGGACAAGGCATTGCTTGCACCTCTAAACTTAAAAGCTCCTGCTTTTTGAAAATTCTCACATTTAAAAAATATAGAAGCACCCGTTATTTCATTCAGGGTTTGGCTGGTTAAAACCGGCGTAAGGTTAATATGATTGCTGATTCTATCAAAAGCTTTACGAATATCATCTTCGCCGGGCAATACCTTCGCAGGATTTACTTTCATAGGAGTTCTCAGGTTTATTTAGCTTGGTGTAAATCAGCGATTTCCTGTGCAATTTTTTCACAGGCATTGTCAAGCATGGCAAACACATTATCAAATCCATCCTTTCCACCATAATAGGGGTCGGGAACGGGCTTGTTTTGTCCTGGATGTGTTACATTGAGAATCATATCCAACTTCTCTTTTTCATGATCTGTTTGGGTTTGTGCCGCCAGATCATAATAGTTGGATTCGTCCATGGCATAGATTCTGTCAAAATGATGAAAGTCCTCTGTTTTAAACTTCCTGGCACGCTGATCGGTAATGTCTATACCATTTTTGCGGGCCACTTCAATCGACCTGGGATCAGGCATTTCGTCAACATGGTAGGCAGCCGTACCGGCTGAATCAACCGAAATGTCTATGTTATATTTTTTAGATTTTGCTTTCATAATCCCTTCTGCCAGAGGGGATCTGCAAATATTTCCAAGGCAAACCATTAAAATTTTCATCCAATTGTATTTTTTGAATAATTTTTTTGTAGGGTTAAACTTTATGTACTAAGCATACTTCTTACAATGGGCAAAAATACAAAACCAGAAAGATATCAAGAACAAATTTCGCCCTAAATGAAAAACCCGGATACATGAAAAATATTTATCCGGGAGGTAAAGCCATTTGAAAGTGTTTAATAATTCTAAAGCCTGATTTTAAGCGAATCATTAAGCTCATCAAAATGTTTTTTAAAACTCCTGTCGGTGTCATAGAGGTTTTTAACTGTTTTGCAGGCATGCAAAACAGTTGCATGGTCTTTATTACCCAGCTTGCTACCTATAGCAGCCAATGAATTTTTAGTGTAAGTCTTAGAAAAGTACATAGCTAACTGCCTGGCCTGCACAATTTCTCTTTTTCGGGTTTTAGAGTTTATTTTATCTACCGGGATGTCGAAGTAATCACCCACCACTTTTTGTATGTATTCGATGGTAATTTCCCTGGGGGTACTTTTTACAAACTTCTGAATAATGTTGTTGGCGAGTTCTATAGTAATCTCTTTCTTATTCATAGAGCTTTGGGCCAGGATAGAAATCAAAGCCCCTTCCATTTCTCTTATATTGGAAGTAATACTGCTGGCAATGAGTTCCACAACATTTTGCGGCATTTCAACACCATCATTGTAGAGCTTTTTATTCAAAATAGAAATCCTGGTTTCAAATTCAGGAATTTGCAGATCGGCGGAAAGTCCCCATTTAAACCTGGACAATAACCTGGGTTCAATTCCCTTCATTTCTACGGGTGGCTGGTCAGATGTGATAATAATTTGTTTACCGCTCTGGTGCAACTGATTAAAAATATGAAAAAACACATCCTGGGTGCCTGGTTTACCGGCCAAAGCATGGATGTCATCTACAATCAAAACATCAATCATCTGGTAGAAATGGATAAAGTCGTTTTGATTGTTGTTTTTTACAGCATCAATAAACTGGTTGGTGAACTGCTCACAGGAAACGTAAAGAACAGTTTTTTCGGGAAAATTGTTCTTGACTTCAATTCCAATGGCATGGGCAAGATGGGTTTTACCAAGCCCGCTGGCACTATAAATAAGTAAAGGGTTGAATGAAGTTTTTCCGGGGTTTTGCCCAACGGCAATACCAGCACTTCGGGCCAGCCGGTTACAATCTCCCTGTACGAAATTTTCGAAATTATACGACTCTATAAGCTGTGGGTGAATGTTTAGCTTTTTCAGACCGGGAATGATAAAAGGATTGGGTACTGTCTTACCTGTATCTTTATTCAGGTCTAATGGCATAGTTACAGGAGGATTTTTCAATGCTTTACGGTTCAGGGTAGGTGCATTCACCGTATAGGGCTTTGATTGGTTGTTATTATATGCACTATCCATAACAATGCTGTATTCAAGCCTTCCGTTTTTACCCAGCTCTTTACGGATGGTTTTCTTCAACAGTTCAATATAATGCTCTTCCAGCCATTCATAAAAAAACTGGCTCGGAACCTGTATGGTAAGTACATGGTTGTCTAATTTAACGGGTTTAATGGGGGCAAACCATGTATTATAGCTATTTAAAGGTATGTTGTCTTTGATTACATTAAGGCATCTGAACCATACTTTTTCATGTAAATTATCCATTGTCTCTTCGCTAAATATATTTGAAAGGTAATTTGTCACATCATTGATTATTTTCCGGGCTGATACTCAGCTAAAACACTTGAATAATGCTCCCCCAGTAGTTTTCAACAAAAATTGGGAAAAAAAAGTTAATAAAAAAATTTTATCCGTATTGATTTTTAGAAATTTTTGTTGTATTAAATTCGACTAAAGTTTCACCACTGTTTTTGTTAATATGCACATCCATACGACCTAATCTCACTCCTGCATATCCAGTTTGACCAATGGTAACTATTTTTCCCAGTGAGTTTTCTTTTTTATCCGGAGGATCCAGTAATGTATGTGTATGTCCCCCAAGGATGATGTCGGTATACCGGGTTTTTTCTGCGATTATCACATCACTAACCTTGTTAGAATCATACTCATAGCCCAAATGCGATAGGCAAATAATCAACTGGCATTGATGTTCTTCTTTCAACAAGGTTTCTGTCTTTCGGGCAACATATACCGGATCAATATATATTGTATTTCCGTACAGGTTCCTGCTTACCAATCCTTCCAGTTCTATGCCCAGCCCATAAATACCAATTTTCAAACCTGCTTTGTTAATAATGTGGAAAGGTTTAATTTTTCCATGCAGGGGAGTATTAGAAAAATCATAATTGGATGAAACAAATGGAAACTTTGCATGATGCATTACATCCAACAGACCATCCAACCCATTGTCAAATTCGTGGTTTCCAATTGTGGTTGCATCATACCCCATTTTTGACATCAGTTTCAGTTCGGGCTCTCCTCCATACATGTTATAATATGGTGTTCCCTGAAAAATATCTCCCGCATCCAATAGCAAAACATGATTACTTTCATTTCTGATTTGGTTAATCAGGGCAGCTCGTCTGGCATATCCTCCCATGCCAGGAAAATTGGGGTCATTTTCAGGATAAGGGTCAATGCGGCTGTGTGTATCGTTGGTGTGGAGAATACATAAAGGCTGGTTGTCCTGTCCAGCCTGTAACCATAATGGAAGACCTGCTGAAATGGCCGCACCTCCTATAAGCGTGGTTTTGGTAAAAATTCTGCGATTCATATTTTTAAAACCCATAGTAGGAAAATTTACTAATTAAACAGCTTTAAAAGCTGCAAAAAACGACCTCTTAAACCTTATTTAAGAGGTTCTAAGTTTACTATGTAATCAAATTTATTCAGTAACAGTAATTCGCCCGTCGAGATCGGCTCTGATTTTCTCACCTCGGGAATGCACATCCTGCATGTGAAGAATTATTGCATCTCTGATTCGCATTCCAAGCAACTCGTAGTTAAGGGGCTGAAGGAAAAAATTCATTGAATCACCTCCACCAGCAAGGTAATCAGAGGTGAGTACTTTATAATTTCGATTTTTATCAAATTCCTGGCCTTGTATCTCTATTTTTTTTGCCTGATCATTTTCTATGACAAGTTTTAAACCGGAAACAGGCATTCCAGCAGAGGCATTGGCTAAATAATCAAACAGCTCTTGCGTTTTTTCCCCTGTCAGAGTTACTACAACCATTTCATTTTCAAAAGGTAGCAATTCAAAGACGCGTCCAAAGGTAATTTCACCTTCGGGTAAGGGAACTCTCAGTCCACCATAATTTAGCAAACAAAAATCGATGGGCTTATTGTCTGATGGCTCATAGAGCTCCTTTCCAATATCCATCACAAGGTCTGCCACAAAATTATTGAGCTTGCCCTCAGGAGTACCTCTTTCCATCACATGCTCAGAATAAACCAGCAGCTGGTTCATCTCTGCTTCCAACTCTTGCCGGTATTGAGCTATAAGTTTCTCCTGGCCTTCATCCGTTTGTGGCACATTGACAGAATCCAGCAAAATAGTTGTGCCTTCAGTGGTAAATTCGGGGGTGGGTCCGGAACACGAAAACAAAAATGCGAATGAAATGAGAACAACGATCAGGTTCCGGGGAATAATCATCTTTTTGGGTTTTTGATTTTGCATAGCAATAATACTATTAATTTTTCTAAATTGCAATGAAATTTATCTTAGTTGGCTTATTTATAATTATTA
>SLQX01000049.1 GCA_007131245.1 Bacteroidales bacterium | reverse complement strand
GAAAGGGAGGTATAAAATGGAATTTATAGAAAACCAACCCATTTACATGCAGATAGCAGATATATTTTGTGAAAATATTCTGCTAAACAAATGGAAAATCAACGAAAGAATTCCTTCTGTGCGCGATATCGCAGTGCAAATGGAAGTCAATCCCAATACTGCCATGCGAGCCTTTGTATATCTCCAGGAAAAGGATATCATTTACAACAAAAGGGGTATTGGTTATTTTGTGGGCGAGAAAGGGTATGAAAATGCCCTGGAGCTCAAAAGAGCCGATTTTATCGACAAAGATCTTCCTGTGGTGATGAAAACCATGAAGTTGTTAGATATTTCATGCCAGGAAATGGAAGAGCTTTATTATCAAAAACATAAATAACAACAATTAAAACTTTAAAATATGAAGACTAGCAACGTTTTATTACTTAGTGCACTTGCCTTTATAGTGGTAATAAGTATCATCGGTTTGTTTTTACTGAGAAATGCATTGGAATCGACTGCCCTGCAGGGAGATGGCAACATTGTTGAAACCCAGAGACAAGTCGGGGATTTCGAGAAAATCAAAATCATTGGCAGGTACAATGTAATATATGCCCAGGATAGTCAGAAAAATCTTGTTATCAATACTGATGCTAACCTGCATGAGCATATCCGAACAGAAGTAAAAAACAATCAACTTGTAATTGATTCTAAACAGTCTATCCGCTCACGCAGAGGTATGAATATAGAGATCAGCAATGCGTTCATAACCCATGTGGAAGCTACATCAGGAGCTAAATTTCATACGGCCAATAAGCTTCAGCTTCCTGGTTTACATCTGGTTTCAAATGCTGGCTCGGTAATAGAAATTTTAGGTATCTTTGAAAATGTGAGTGCATCGCAGAATGCAGGTGCCAAAGTTATACTGGCAGGAAAAACAGAACAACTGGATATTTCAGCCAATGCCGGTGGCAGTGTTGATGCAAGTGAAATGGAGGCCAATATCGCAAAAGTACAGACCAATACCGGTTCATCGGTAACCATTAATGCCGCAGAAATCGATGCAAGAGCCAATACTGGCGGAGTTATTAACTATATTGGTGACCCGGTATTTCACAATTTAGATGTCAGTGCCGGCGGACGAGTCAATAAAAAATAGTGTAAACCTGGCTTGTTTTCCAGGTAGCATGCACATAACCTTTTTAACTAATAAACTTTTTTTATGCATCCCCAAAAATACAAGCACTTGTTTTTTGATTTAGACCGCACCCTGTGGGACTTTGATAAAAACAACGATGCCACTTTTCATGAACTATACAACCATTTTCAGCTAAAAGCCAAAGGAGTTGAAAACTTTGAAACCTTTTACCGTTCATATAAAATCATTAACCTCGAGCTTTGGGACAGATACAAAAAACAGGAAATCACCAAAGAAACCCTGAATTTCTCCAGGTTTTATGATACCCTGAGAAAGTTTCACATAGATAATGGGGAGCTGGCAAGGGAGATGGGAGCTTTTTATGTGAGCAAGAGTCCACTAAAAACGGCTCTATACCCCGGAACCTTTGAGATACTTGAGGAGCTTCAGCGAAATTACCAGCTGCATATTATTACCAATGGATTTGAAGAGGTGCAATTTATCAAATTAAAGAAGAGTGGTCTTGATAAATACTTTAAAAGCATCATCACCTCAGAAAGGGCAGGATTCAAAAAGCCTGATCCTGAAATTTTTCACTTTGCCCTCCAGGAAACAGGGGCAAGTATCGAGGAAAGTATCATCATTGGTGATGACCCGGAGGCGGATATTTCCGGTGGAAAACAAATTGGCATGGATCAGATTTGGGTTAAGCACCCACCCCTGAAACCAGCCAACGGTAAGGCTACCTTTGAGGTTGACAGGCTCAGCCAAATCATGAAAATATTGTAACCCGATTGTCAAACACCACAAACTTCTAATCCCTATATGACTGTCCATTTTATTGCTATTGGTGGAAGTGCCATGCACAACCTTGCCATAGCTCTTCACAACAAAGGTTTCAAAGTGAGTGGTTCGGATGATGAGATATTTGAGCCTTCCAGGAGCCGACTCAAAAAGTATAACTTGCTACCCGACAAAGAAGGATGGGATCGCAGCAATATCCATAAAAATATGGATGCGGTTATACTGGGCATGCATGCCAAATCAGATAATCCGGAACTCATAGAGGCTCAAAGACTAGGGTTGAAAATCTATTCGTACCCTGAGTTTCTCTATAACCAATCACAGGGCAAAACCCGCGTGGTTATTGGTGGCAGTCATGGCAAAACGACCATTACCTCGATGATTTTGCATGTTTTGCACTTTCATAAAGTAAAAACAGACTACATGGTTGGTGCTCAGCTTGATGGCTTTGAAGTGATGGTTAAGCTTACCGATGATGCCCCTTTTATCGTGCTCGAGGGAGATGAGTACCTGAGCTCCCCCACCGACAAAAGACCTAAGTTTCATCTTTACAAGCCTCATATTGCACTCATCAGCGGAATAGCCTGGGATCACATCAACGTTTTCCCCTCTTTTGACAATTACCTGAAACAGTTCAGGGTTTTTATTGAAAAAATTGAGAACGGCGGAAAACTTATATACTGTTATGATGACCCTGTTGTGAAATCTTTGAGCCAGGAAACAGTCAATACTACGGCAGAACGGATCCCCTATACCCTACCGGAGTATAAAATTCTCAATGGGCAAACCCAGGTTGTTATTGAAGAGAAAACATGGTCGGTTCAGATTTTTGGCAAGCACAATCTTTTGAACATGAATGGGGCTTTGATAGTATGTAAGGAGTTAGGGATTGAGCCATCAGAGTTTATGGAGGCAATTCAAAGTTTCAAAGGGGCCAGCAACCGTTTACAAAAACTAGGCGAAAACGAGCACACCATTGTATACAAAGACTTTGCACATGCTCCATCTAAACTGCAAGCTACCATAGAGGCCGTTAAAGAACAATATCCACAGAGAAAACTGATTGCTTTCATGGAGTTGCATACTTACAGCAGTTTAAACACCCATTTTCTAGACCAATATAAAAACACCATGGAGCAGGCCGATGAAGCCATCGTGTTTTATAACCCCCAAGCACTTCAAATTAAACGCCTTCCTGATATCTCCCCGGAAGTTGTCCGGGATGCTTTTGGCAAAAAAGATTTACTGGTGCTACAAGATGCCAGGCAATTAAAAGAAAAGATCGAGCGGATGCCAGGTAATCGTAAAGCCGTATATTTGTTTATGAGTAGTGGAAATTTTGGTAACATTGATTTGAAAGAAGTGGCGCGTAACATTACTCGTTCCTAACATTTCGCCAAATGCATTTGCAAAATGATTTATCCCTCTGATAGTAAGACTGGTAAAAACAAACCTGATGAGTATGCAAGTAAGTCCTCAAATAGAAGAAAGCTGGAAGGAGGTACTGAGCAAAGAGTTTCAAAAACCTTACTTTTCTGAACTGAAACAATTTTTGTTGAAGGAAAAACAAAAGTACACCATCTATCCTCCAGGGCCCAGGATATTTTCTGCTTTCAATCATACCCCCTTTCATAATGTAAAAGCAGTAATCCTTGGCCAGGACCCCTATCACGGTCCGGGACAGGCTCATGGTTTATGCTTTTCAGTGCCCGAAGGAATTGCACCTCCCCCATCCCTGGTAAATATTTTCAAGGAGATTCGTGCGGATCTCAATATTCCCGTTCCTCCTCATGGTAACCTGGAAAATTGGGCCCGTCAGGGCGTTTTGTTGATGAATGCAACTCTTACCGTTAGAGCTCGCCAGGCTGGGTCCCACCAAAAAAAAGGGTGGGAGATTTTTACGGATAAGGTTATCGAAACAGTATCATCCCAAAAATCAGGAGTGGTTTTTATTCTCTGGGGAAACTATGCCCAGCAGAAGACCTCTTTAATTGATGCATCCAGGCATCTTATTCTTAAGGCAGTACACCCATCTCCCCTCTCTGCTTCAAGGGGTTTCTTTGGGTGCAGGCATTTTTCGAAAACCAACAACTACCTGCAGGAAAACAACAAACAACCCATAGACTGGAGCCTCAACCATACAAGCAACCCATAATCTATAGGCATTTTGTTTTCAGGTAATTGCTACACACAACATTTGACCCATATTGCAGTTATTCTTACCTGATAAGCATCTTATGACATTCATCGTGAGAAACATCGTGGTTTTTTGTACAGGTTTATGGGTGGCTCTGTTTATTTGTCCGCCCAAAACGGCCTTTTCCATTACTCCGGAAAAACTCCTGCAGAATGTTTACACGCTGGCCATGGAGGATACCATCCAGCAACCAGTTGATGAATACGTCAGTGAAATCCTTTCAGACCTACATAATCTCGGATACCTTGAAGCCCAACCCGACAGCATTGTAAAAGACGCTCTTCAGTACACCATTTATATCTCTAAGGGTAATCCATTTCATTATTTGATCCGTTCAAACAACATCAGTTCACTCATTCTCAACAAGGTTCGCCTTGACAATCGGTTTGAACAAGAAAGTCTATCTTTTGAAGAATTTGACCGGAATGTCCAGGAAGTTCTTGACTATTACAGCAATCACGGGTATCCCTTTGCCAGGATAAATAAAAATAATGTGGAAATAACCCAAAACACAATTGCTTTTGACCTTGAGGTTGATCCAATGGACTACATTGTTTTTGACAGCCTTAATGTAACAGGAGATGTTCAGCTGAGTACTTTTTACCTTGAAAATCATTTGAATATAAGACAGGGGGAGCCCTATAATGAAAAACTAGTGAACGATGCCGGGCAAAAACTGAGAGAGCTGGATTACGTGGAGCTCAACCAACCTTTGCAGGTTTCTTTTTCTCCAGGAAAGGCTTCTCTGCACATTCCTCTATCAAAGAGCCGCTCCAACCGTTTTGATGGTGTGGCGGGGCTGGCTGGCAGTGATGACCCGGATGCATCCATGCACTTGACAGGCATGCTCAATTTGTACCTCTCCAATTTTATGGCTATGGGGGAAAACCTTGAAGTATCATGGCAAGGACTTGGTCATGGTACACAAATTCTTAATATGCAAGGGGGATACCCCTACCCCTTTCGATTACCATTGACCACAGAGATAAATTTTGAACTTCACAAGCAAGATACCAGTTGGTTACAACTGCAGGTTGAGCCTGCTATATTTACCGAACTAACTGCCCAGACAAGCCTCGGTGTTTTTATGCATCATGCTTCCAACGCTCTTATCAGCACCGAAATATACCATAACAATTTATCAGTGCCCGAAAACCTGGATTTTCGCCTGCAGCTTTATGGTCTGCATTTCCGCACAAGAACCAGGGCGTACCACCAACAACTGCTACAAAGTGGTCACATTATCTTTTTGAGTGCAGCAGCTGGTACAAGAGAAATTTTGAAAAATGATAACGTTCCTGCAGAAACCTATGAAGAAACTGAAGGCAGTATTTTTCAGTTTAATGGAAAAGCAAGCCTTGAAAAAAGATGGCAAACCGGGTCAAGAGCTACTGTCTCAGCCGGCATTAATGCAGCAACAATAGGTGGGAACAATATTCCAGGCAATATGCTCACGCGCCTGGGTGGCTTCAAAACGCTAAAAGGGTTTGATGAGTTATCCCTGGCAGCATCAAGTTATGCATTGGCAGATGCTGAGTTCAGGTTTTTCACTGCTCCCGCAAGCTTTTTCAGCCTTTTTGTCAATGGTGGATGGTACGAACGAATGCAGCTTGGCCATTATGCCAATGACTGGGTATTGGGCGTTGGAGCTGGAGTCAACCTAGAAACCCAGGCAGGTATTTTTGCACTATACATGGGTCTGGGTACCCGCAAAAACATTCCCCTGGAGCTCCGCAATGCAAAAATTCATGTGGGGTATATCAGCCAGTTTTAGCCTCGGTATCAAGCATTCTTTTTTTCAATGAGTTTGCCCAGGTAATTGATCCGGTCCTGGAGGCTTTTTATCTCGCCCATTTTATCGTCCAGTGATTTGTTAACCTGTGTCAATTGTTCACGTAATTCCACAAACTGCATATCCATCAATCCCTGGCTCTCATCTGAAGGTTTACCAAAAGATTTCTGACCAATATTTGTTTTGAGAAAATTCATAAACTCCAGGAGATACTTTTCCATTTCCACATCTATATCCACCGTATTTGAGAAATCCTGCCTGATATATTTGACATCAAAATCAATGATCTTATCATTGGCTGAAGAAACCAGGTCGTTGAAACATTGAATATATTCATTGAAGGGGGTGATTAAGTCACGTGGCATATTATACACCTGCATCATAACCCTGGCCGACTCTTTTTTCCTGATTTCTCCAAAGAGGAAATGCATGGTGGCATAAAGCCCTCTTTTTATAACCTTTTCAGGAGGAAATTCACTGGGGTTATTTTCCAGGTATAGCTTTTTCAAGGCAGTAAGATTGACAAAACTCAATGGGAGCTTTTTCAGTTCGTTATAGCTCAAATCGAGATGGGCCAGATTTATTAAATCACCTAGGCTTTGGGGAAGTGAATTTATTTTGTTGTTACCCAGGTCAAGGGTTTCCAGTTTGCTTAGGTTGCCAAACGCAGCAGGCAAGGTTTCCATTTGGTTATGATTAATATATAATGACCGCAAACTGGTAAGATGACAAAACTCTACCGGTAACTCTTTCAGATAATTATAGGAAAGGTCAAGCTTTTGCACCAGGTTGAGTTTGCCTATTTCCGGTGGCAGTTCGGTTATCCCCCTGTTGGATAAACTCAGTTTCTTTAGTTTCTGGCTTTTGGCCAGCTCTATTGCTTCCAGTACTTCATCTCTATCCATAACTATATTTTTTTATTTCCTCAAAATTATCTAAAATATCACTGCGGAATATACGCGATTTTGGCAAAAAAAAGAACCCACAGGAACTACTCCCATGGGTTCTATCAATGTAAAATAAGACAAACAAATTAGGGTTGAATCATGATTCTGCGGGTTTCCACTTCATCCTCAAACAGTATCCGTACCATAAACAGCCCCTCATCAAAGTTGGAAATATTAATTTGCTCCTGGAGGCCGGGGTTATCTAACCTGAATACTTCCTTACCTGTAAGATCGAAGATTTGTAACAGAGAAGGCATTTGCTGCGAATGGATATTCAATACAGAAGTTGCCGGGTTGGGGAATACCTCGAATGGATTTTCACCGGCTTCTGCCACAGAAGTAAGAGATTCGAAATTGGCAGTCAGGTGGCGGTCTCTATCCGGTGTGAAGGTATAACTGGCATTGGGAAATACTTCATTATCGTCCTCATCGGTCCAGTTTACAAATGCATAATCTTCATTTGCCGTTGCATTGAGGGTTACTGACTGGCCAAAGTTGTATTCTCCGGTGCCCGAAACATCTCCAGCAGCTGAAGGAGAAACCTCAGCAGTAATAATTACTGTATCAGGGTGAGGTTCCAGAGAAATGGAGATTTGCTGATGGTTTTTATCCAGATCTATGGTTCCGGTATATGTGTAATAGTCATCTTTCTCTACTGTAAACTCATGGTTCCCAAGCCCTAATGCTACCACTGCTTCACCCTGTGCGTCAGATGCCCTGTCATAGTTGGCCACAGATATCAAGGCATCTTCCACAGCCTGGTTGGATTGTTCATCAACAATTTCAAAATCTACCAACGAGTATGCCACTGCTACACCAAACCTTGCAGCATCTCCGGCCTCTGCAACATGAGCTACTTCTGCATTTTGTAAATTAACAGTATAAAGTTCACCCTCAGCTGCATCTGTATTAAACTGTATATACATTTTGTCGTGCGTGTAGTCATAAAACATGGAAGGAATAGTACCTGTATATTCGGGCATATCGGCCATCACCCCTACCTCGCTAATTACTTCTGCTGAGATATCCACATGACCCAGGTAGAGTTGGTCGGTATCTGTATTGCGAGCTATTACATATAAATCTCCTTCCTTGTCAAAAGCTGCATCAAGCAACATCACAAAACTGGAAGCAGTTGTAACCAGGTTTAAAGTGTCGTTCTCGAGATCAACAGAAAAGACAGAGTTACCAGAACCACCGCTTATGGAGTACATTTCATCGGAATATGGGTCGTATGCAAGACCATTGGTAAATCCGACCCCAAATAGACTTTCCACCTTTGTGGAATCTGTATTAACCCTTTGAAGTTCCTGGCCAAAAGCGGTTGCTGCAAAATAATGACCATCTTTCCAGGTTCCTACCCGATAGAAGGAGGTGATCATCCCAAGGTTTTGCTCATGGTAAGAATCCTCCAAATCCATAGACTTCAGCACCTGGCTTAAATTATTAAAATAAGCAGGACTGCTGAATTGGTAAGAATTCATGATTCTGAAATCATCCATGTAAAATACGTGACCATCTATTCCCTGGTAAACAAGCGCTATATAAATTTCCTCGCCTGAATATTCTTGCAACTCCTGAGAAAAGAAATGCCAGGTATTTCCGTCCACCTCATCACCAAACTCATGCAATTCCACAAAATCTCCATCCTCAGGGTCACCGCTTCCTGCAGAAACCCAGATTCCGGTATACGAATAAAAGGAAATATCACGTAGTTGATACCAAAGGCTTATTACGGGAGTATCATCGGCATGCAATTCAATAGCAGGTGATACCAGCCAGCTATCAGTTTCTTGCGTGGTGCTGTACGAGTGACGAACCGATTGCTCATAGTTGTTGGAATGGACACTACTGATTGTCCACTCAAGCCCAGAGTCTTCGTATTCATGGGTTTGCCAGTCTGAAGTAAGATTTTCCTGTTCAAAACTATCATAAAATGGCAAAGGTGCGGTATAATGAACCGTTACAGTCCATGTACCATCATCAACCTTATTGATTTCCGTATCACAACCTTCTGAAGCATTACCAAATGTTCTAATAGCATGCAGGCTAAAGTTAATGTTTCCACCTCCCTCTAAATTATTGGCAATATCCAGGCCGGTGCGTTCGTAGGAATACGTACCGACGCTATTCCCTGATCCGAGAGCATACTCCGCTTCAGCTTCTCCACCATCAGAATCACAAACAAGGCGCGATCTTTGGTCGGACATAAATCCGTTACCTGCTGCCGTCATTTCATACTCCACATCCACACTTGTTATAACAGCACCCTGTGGAATATTTACGGTTAATGATCCCGGGCAATCTGAAAATTCGTCTGAATCGCCATCACCATAATCTGTAGGAATATCTCCCTGGGTGTAAGTAGCACTGGCAGCACCGTGATAGCTACCTTCAGCAGGGTCAAACTGCCGGGGTAATATTTCGTGGGATTGAGTTACAGTGGCTTCACCTGAATCTGTAAAGTAATGAATAGCTCCTTCATCCCCAGGCTTAATCAAGGGTGTTTTCTGGCTTTCAGCTTCAGGGGAATATATTTCCCGTGCTTGCTGTCCCTGGGATAAGGTAATTGTAAATAATAATAGAAGAATAGATGTTAATAGTTTCATAATAATAAAATTTTCGGGTTTCATAAATGTTTTGATTTTATTGGTCTTTACTTTCTTACTAATACAATACATTAGTTAAATCCCATTTGGCTCAAACGGACATATACTTTAAGGTATTTTAACATTGCTGGGGTTCAACACAGATACCAAAAAAAGGGAAACCCTGTAATCAAACAGGATTTCCCTGAACAGTTATCTTAATGAGTACGTTTGAATCAGGGCTGAATCAGGACCTTCCTGGTTTGCACTTCATCTTCAAAGATTACACGAATCAAATACAACCCTTCATCAAAAGTTTCAATGGTAAGTTGATGAGAAATCCGGGGACTTTCTGAACGGTATACCTGACTCCCACTGAGATTAAATATCTGTATTGCATCGGGTGTTACCGGCGACTGAATATTGAGCACATGAGTTGCAGGATTGGGGTATACCTCCAGCTCTTGCACCGGGTTTTCTGTCACAGTTGTAGCAAGTTCAAAGTTGGCAACAAGATCATAATCTTCACCAGGCATGAAAAAGTTATAAGTGGATTCTGCACTCACCTGGCTGTCATTATGTGTCCAGTTTATAAACTCATAACCTTGGTTGGCAGTAGCAGTGATGGTTACACTTTCTCCAGGTTCATAGTTTCCTCCCCCGCTTAGTACACCGCCATCGGCAGGCTCTGCAACAAGGATCAGCGTATAACCCTCTTCATCTTCTTGTATAAAGTTAGCTGTAAGGGTATAATCTTGTGCCGGCATAAAGAAAGTGTACTCTTCGTCAGCACTTACCTGGGAACCCCCGTGGGTCCAGTTTACAAACTCATAACCTGCATTGGATGTGGCAGTTACGGTAACACTTTCGCCTGCACCATAAGTTCCTTCTCCGACAACTGTTCCACCTTCCTCCGGGTCGATATTGATAGTCAGGGTATAACTCTCGGGTTCTACTTCAGAGAAGTGTGCTGTCAGTGCGTAATCTTCGGCAGGCATATCAAAACTATAACTTGTTACATTACTCACCTCTGTACCATCATGGGTCCAGTTTATAAATTCATAGCCTTGGTTGGCTGTGGCTGTAGCAGTAACAGTTTCTCCGGCCTGGTAAGAACCCTCTCCAGAAACCGAACCTCCACTTGCCGGGTTGGCGGTTAAACTCAAATCATATTCAGCTATTTCCACTTCAAGGTTTACCGGGATACTCACAAAACCTGTTTCAAGTTCGTTGGATACCAAACGGATAGATGCTTCATAATTGCCCTGGGTCAGGTTTTCTGCATCAAAAGTAAGGGTCACCTCTTGTGAGCTGCCTCCTGAAATGGTGGCTGAATACATATCAAGGCTGAGCCACTCAGGGGTTTCAAGCATCCAGTTAATAGTGTTATCCATCAACTGCATCAGGTCTCCTTCCCAAAAAGTATCACCGGGAAAAATGTTTAAACCTACAACACTTTTGTCAGGATTATAAGCGCCCACAGGATAACCCACATCATAATCACCCAGGGAAACACCATCACCCTGAAGACTTAAATATCCATACAGGCCGGTGGTTATCATATTAACGGATTCCGTTATGGGGTGGTCTGCAAAATCTATAGCAACTGCATCATCCAATGAGTAAGGAGATGCCGCCACAGGTGAATAGGGCGGGGTCATAATCTCACCAGTTAGGTACCAGTCACCTCCCAGGGCAAATGCTCCCTGCATCAGTATCAACTTGCCTCCGGCGTCCACGTATTGTGCAAGGTTGTCGCCCAGCATCTCAGAATCAGCCACAGGGAAATTTGTAGCTACAATAATTAAATGATATCCCAGCATGTAGTCCACATTGGGGGTTTCAGCCTCTAAATTAACCACATCAAGGTTGTAAATAGAAGGTAAACCCTGTAACTCATTATAAAAATCATTTCCATCACCAGACATGCTTTCCAGGTACAAAACATTGGCATAAACAGATTTGTCTGTAGATTTATCAGTTGATGCCATGAACTTATGGTCCCTGTTTCCTGACTGGTGTGAAGTTTGCACCAGTGCTTCATTAGAATCGGCCTGGCCGGGGATTAACCGGGGGTTCAGTTCATCCATTCCTTTTTTGGCTGAGGAGCCTTCCAAAAGGGCCATGTTTATATTAAGTTGGGAACCTTCAACAGGGTTTTCGATGCTAAAGGTCCGGGAAAAGGACTCTCCTTCTGCCAGGGTTTCACTGAATGAATCAGGATTAACAGAAACTTCAGGCCTTAAATCCATGGATACGGTGATTAATTTATGCTCTTTCCCCAGTTCAAAAGAACCATGATAATCAAAGTAACCAGGTTTCTCAATGACAAATTCATGAGTTCCATATCCCAAAGCTAACAAGGCTTCTCCATTGTTATCCGATTGAACCGTATTGTTTTCAAACAGAATCGTTGCCTCTTCAATTGGGTCACCCGTATGGCCATCGGTAACCTCCAAAAAAACGTTGGAGTAGGCGGTTGCTACAGAAAACCGGGAGTTTTCTCCCCCATTGGTTACTTCGGTCATATCGGCACTCTCCCTGTCCAGCACATACAAACTACCGCTGGTGCTGCTGGTATTATGCTGGATATATAAATTATCATTGGTATAGTCGAAAAACAGGGAGTTGATTGTACCGGTACTACTATCTACTGAGCCGATGGGTGTAATTTCAACAGTTTCGGTATTCATTATTCCCAGGAATATCTCATCTGAATCCGAATCAGTATAAGTGATATACAGGTTTCCATGATTATCGAAGGCCCCATCAAGCATATTTACGTTACCCGGTGCAGAACCCAGGGTGTTCACCTCTTCAAGTACCATATCAACTGCATACAAATTACCTCCGAAATTTCCCCCAATCAGGTACAATTCATTGGTAAGATGATTAAAAGCCAGTCCGTTACTAAAAGATCCATGAGTAATTACCGTGTCATAAACCAAAGAGTCCGGACTCAAACTATAAATAACATTGGTACTGGTTTGTAAATATCTGCCATTAGCAAAAGTCGCCGCTCGTGGAAATGCAGGGGTTGTCATTCCAATATTATACTCATTTTGAGGAGTCGAAACATCCATAAGCTTTATCTCTTCAGAGACCACGTAGTCATAATAATAGGCAGGTGTTTCCACTTGGGGAAGTACGCGAAACTCATCAGCTCTAAAGGTATGACCATCTTCTCCCTGATACCATAATGCTATGTAAATTTCTTCTCCCTGATAGTCCTCCAGGCTAATTGAAAAATGCTGCCATTGGTTGGCTGTAATGTCATCAAATTCAAAAATTTCTTCAAAGTCTAGCGCCTGCGGATCAGAACTGCCATCAGAAATCCACAAGCCTGTATATGTATACCAGCCATAAAACGCACCATAGTACCAAAAACTGAGTTCGGTGACATGGTCAGAGGGCAATTCGATGGCGGGGGATACAAGCCAGTTGTTAGATTCATCCTGGATATTATAGGCATGGCTGAGACCCTGTTCACCGCTAAAAGACACTGAGCTATGATTCCAAATGCGATGATCCGACCCATAAATATATTGGGTCCACGAAGCTGCCAGCTCCTCCCCTTCAAAGTCATCGTAAAACGGCAAGGGGGCTGTGTAATGAACGGTTACGCTCCATGTACCATCATCTACAATATT
>SLQX01000189.1 GCA_007131245.1 Bacteroidales bacterium | reverse complement strand
TGACAGGTAGCCAGTCGGAATCAGAAGCGGTACGCCCGCCGGTTGTAGTCACGGTTGGTCGTGGTATGCGATCAATTCAAGATGGAACCTGGAAACTGATAGACGGGCTGGGTTCGGGAGGTTTTACTTCACCAGCCTATATCGAGCCAGGTCCCGGAGATCCGGAAGGGCAACTTTATAATCTTGAAGAGGATCTGGCGGAGACGAATAATCTGTGGTTTGACTACCCGGAAGAGGTAGATCGGTTGTTGAAATTATTAAATGAATATGATCAAAAGGAACGTAGCCGGCCTTAATAGTTAAGGAATAATTGAATTTAAATTTATGATTAGGTGGGTATGAAAATTTGAAAGGACGACCAATATAAAAAGAGTAAAAAAACCATATAAATATGCTGACAAATTTAATTAAATACTTCTCAAGCTCTCTTTTAAGTGTATTTCTAACATTTACTCTAATAATTTTTTTTACTGTGTGTAGTTATGATGATGAAACTGAATCCCGTCAAATTAAAAATCCAAATATTGTATTCATTTTTGTAGATGATATGGGCTATGGAGATGTTGGGGCTTACAACGAAAATTCAAAAATTCCAACTCCCCATATTGATGGTTTAGCTGAGGAAGGTATCCGGTTTATGGATGCCCATTCACCCGGTGCGCTGTGTCACCCCTCCCGGTATGGGTTGCTGACAGGCAGGTATCCTTTTAGGACGGATGTGACTGTTTGGCCGGATGAACCGTTGATTGAAGAAGGCCGCATGACGATTGGGTCCGTGTTGCAGACGGGGGGGTATCATACCTCTATGGTAGGGAAATGGCATTTGGGTTTCGACGAATCCCAAGCCAGGGATCGTGTGGTTGATTCAGAAAGCCTGTACGGTAACCGGGAGGCTTATCGTGAATATGATCCGGATCAAATCTTGCCAGGTGGGCCGGCGGATCGTGGATTCGATACTTTTTTTGGTATTCGTGCGTCGACTGACATCGCGCCTTATTTCTATATCAGGGGGGACCGGGTGGTAACGCCACCAACCGATAAGATTGAGGAAAATCTCAGCGGAGGTCACTGGGAGTACAATCAGGGTGAGTTTTGGCGGGGAGGAGGCATCGCGCCTGATTTGAAGTTAATCGATGTAACGCCGCGGTTTACCGACGAAGCAATCAAGGTGATCGAAGAACATCATAACGAAGGGTCGTCGTCCCCCCTGATGTTATATTTGGCTTATCCTTCCCCCCATACGCCGTGGTTGCCTGTTGAAGAATTTGAAGGAGTCAGTGGGGCAGGGATGTATGGAGATTTCATGGCGATGGTTGACGCAGAGGTTGGACGGGTCCTTGATGCGCTGGAGAGGGCAGGAATGAGTGAAGAGACGCTGGTGGTATTCACCAGCGACAACGGACCAGTCTGGCATGATAAGGATAGAGAACGTTACGGCCATGATTCCAGCGGAGGTCTCAGAGGCATGAAAGGAGATGCCTTTGAGGGGGGGCATCGGGTGCCCTTTATTGTTCGCTGGCCCGGCGTTGTTGAACCGGGCAGGGTGACGGGTCAGACCATTTCATTCACCGATTTATTGGCAACATTCGCCGAAATCGTCGACAAAGATCTCCCGGAGAATGCTGGGGAAGACAGTTTCAGCATACTTCCTGTATTGACAGGCAGCCAGCCGGAAATGGAAGCGATTCGCCCGCCGGTTGTTATGTCTACTTTAGGCCGGGGCGTGCGAGCTATTCAGGACAGAGAGTGGAAGTTTATTGAAGGATTGGGATCTGGAGGACGCACTCAGCCTGCGCATATTGATCCGGTCCCCGGAGGTCCGGAAGGGCAACTTTATAATCTTGAAGAAGACTTGGCTGAGACAAATAATCTGTGGTTTGATCACCCGGAAGAGGTAGATCGGTTGCTGCAGCTCTTAAATGAATATGATCAAAAGGAACGCAGCCGGCCTTAATAACCTCTGAAATATTGAGTTTAAGTATTAAGATTAAGTAGGTATGACAATTTTAAAAATCAAAAAATAAAATGAAATTATCAGCAAAAGAATCAAATAACTGCTTAATAGGATACCATAATATAGTTGCTTTTATACTTATTTATACTCTTGTAATATATAGCTGTACACACGAGGTAGATAATTCAGCTATTGTTGACTATGGCCAACCCAACATCATAGTTATGTATTCTGATGATCACACGGCCCAAGCGGTTGGGGCTTATCAAGGGGCTTTGAATTATGGTCTGGTACTAGACCATACCCCCACTCCAAATATTGATCGGCTAGCTGAAAATGGGATTCGGTTTGATAACGCTTTTGTAACAAATTCGATCTGTAAGCCATCGAGGGCGGTACTGCTAAGCGGGCTGCATAGTCACCTAAATGGAGTACTCACCAATTCGGAGAATATTTCAACAGATCTTGAAACTTTTCCAATGTTGCTTCAGCAGGCCGGATACCAGACGGCTATGATTGGTAAATGGCATTTGGGCACCGAACCTCAAGGGTATAATTATTATGAAGTGCTCTATGGCCAGGGGCCTTACTACAATCCAACAATGCGTACAACTCACGGAGATGTGGACCGGCATGGACATACGACTGGTATCATAACAGACAGTGCCCTCCGGTGGCTTAGGCTTGAAAGAGACCGAAAAAAGCCTTTTATGATGATCTACAATCACAAAGCACCACACCGAAATTGGTTGCCAGGCCCTGCATTAAATGACTATCAAGACCGTGATTTACCAGAACCTTCTACATTATTTTACGACTATTCAGGATTAACAACTGCCGCTCATGAACAAGATATGGAGATTGGAACCACCATGCAGTGGGGTTGGGACTTAAAAGTACCTATTGATCCGGAGACTGGTGAAACCAGCGAAGGATGGAAAAATTTATTAGAACAGAACCGTCTTACACGAGAACAACTGAATCGTATAAACGAAGCCTATGCCAAGGATAATGAATACTTGCTTGAAAACTATGATCATATGTCTGAAGAAGACAGGATTCGGTGGCGGTATCAGCGTTATGTGAAGGACTATCTGCGTGTAGTACGAGAAGTCGACGATGAAGTGGGACGTATTATGGCTTATTTGAAACGTGAGAACCTGTACGATAATACCATCGTGATTTATGCCGGTGATCAAGGTTTTTTCCTTGGTGAAAAAGGTTGGTTTGACAAGCGCTGGATCTATGAAGAGTCAATACGCATGCCGTTGATTGTCCACTGGCCGGATGGTATCGAACCAGGCTTGGTGAATGAACATCTGGTTCAAAACCTGGATATTGCTCCCACAGTTTTGGAACTGGCCAGCGCTGAGGTGCCGGATCGAATGCAGGGGCGGTCTATGGTGCCTTTATTGCGTGGCGAGAATCCAATAGATTGGCGGGATGCTGTCTATTACCACTATTTTGAAGGGCCACCTCGAGTGCATCGTGTAGCCCGTCACTACGGAGTAAGAACCGACCAATATACTCTGGCTCATTTTCCCGATCATA
>SLQX01000056.1 GCA_007131245.1 Bacteroidales bacterium | reverse complement strand
TGAATAAGCTTCGAATCGAAGCCTAAGTTTTTATTATCTTCCATGAATATTGTTAATTATATAGTTATGAAATTTTTTTTTGTAACGTTTTGTTTTGGGGTTTATGAGCTTCCTTGTATTGTTTTGCAAAACCTAAAAGGGTAGAAAAACACAGTTCCCTAATCAAAGTAATACCTTTTTCAGTGGGTGTAAAAATAATTAATAATCACCGCCATCCAGCATAAGTAATGTACAATCCTCCAGAACCTCAATTCCGGCCTCCTGGGCAAGTTTTTCCAGCTTTGGATTATAACTTCCGGGGTTAAAAATAATCCGCTGGGGTTTCAAACCGATAATATAATTCAGGTAGGGCTCTTGCCTTTGGGCATTGAGGTACATGGTAACAGTGTGTAAGTTGGGAATATCCGGTTTATCACGGATAATTTTTACTGTATCAATTTCAGCATCAACTTTACCAATAGCCACAACATCATGTCCATACGACAACAACTTTTTAACTGCTCTGTATGCATAGCGAATAGGAGACGGGCTGGCCCCCAGCACCAGTGTTTTTTTGCTCATAATGGTACAAATTTAATGTTTTATTTACTGGTAACAATAGAAAAATCAGGGGCATCCATGATATGCTTTTTTACAGTACAGGCGCCCGCTGCTTTAATAAGTGGTGTCCGGTATTTTTCAGGAAAATCTTCGGGAAGATGAATTTCTATTTCAATGTTGTCAATCAACCCTTTCTCCTTGTTAAATTTGGCTTTTTGGGTAAGCTTAATACCCTCTTCAGGCAGGTTTCGTTGCTGGCAAAAGGATTTCACATACCAACCGGCGCAGGTACCAATACTTGCCATGAACAAATCAAAAGGTGCAAGGGCTTCATTATCACCTCCTGCTTTTTCCGGTTGATCGGTTAATAATTCTTTTCCTTTATAATGGGCTGTAACCCTCTGGTTTTTTCCCAATGTGATTTCCATACTCATAAGGTTATTTTTTATAGGTTTATATTCAGAAAAACTCACTACTAAAGCACACAACTCTTGTTATTCCAGCGGAAAGCACCACTAACAATTTTTCTTCTGGCTATTTACAACATAGCTTTTTAAACCAAGCATGCCATAGGAAAATAACACATGGTATCAACACGTAGCAGAAAAATATGTTTAAGCGGTGTCGGGCTCCCATTGCTGTTTCAGGGCATCCAAAAACCAATCAGGTGCAGGGCAGGGTTTGCGTGTTTCAATATTTACAAATGCCAGAATGGTCTCTCCCTTGGTCAGAATTTCATCTTTATCGTTGTAGACTTCGTAATAAAAGTGCATACGTGATGATGGAAAGTCTCTGACAATGGTTTTTACGGTCAGTAAATCATCATAATAAGCAGGTTTGATATATTTAAGACTCATGGAAGCGATGGGCATCATGACACCTTTATTCTCCATTTGGCGGTAAGTCAAACCCAGTTCGCGCATAGCTTCTGCTCTACCAACCTCAAAATATGCAGGGTAGTTGCCATAATATACGTAACCCATCTTGTCGGTCTCCGCATACCTGACCCGTATATTTGTTTTGCTTACATACATAAGTTAAGTTATTGAATCAATATTAAACCATAAAAAGAATCAGGCTCAGCGCCATAACGGCCATACCTCCCATCAATCCATAAAGAGACAAATGAGCTTCGTCATATTCCCGGGCTGCCGGCAGCAACTCGTCAACAGAAATAAACACCATAATTCCAGCCACGGAGGCAAATATAAATCCAAATAAAATATCGTTCATAAATGGCATAAAAATTAAAAAGCCTACAATAGCACCTACGGGCTCGGCCAGCCCCGACAAAAAACTGTATTTAAATGCTTTCTTACGGCTACCTGTGGCGTAATAAATGGGTACCGACACAGCGATACCCTCGGGTATGTTATGTATGGCAATGGCCACAGCAATGGGTAATCCTAACTTCAGGTCCTGTAAGGCAACAATAAATGTGGCGAGTCCTTCAGGGAAGTTATGGATAGCAATGGCTAATGCCGACATCATACCCATCCGGTACAACTTTCGCCTGCGAAAATCATCATGGTTGTTTTTTATTTCCTCTACCCTACGAACCTCGTGTGGATTTTCAAAGGTTGGAACCATCCTGTCGATTAAAGCAATGAGTATCATACCTGTAAAAAAAGCAATGACCGCAATCAGGTTACCAGTTCTTAAACCTGCATCGGAGGTCATAATCTCCATGCTTTTAGGAAGGATTTCCATAAAAGAGATATAGATCATCACTCCGGCAGAAAAGCCTAAAGACACAGAAAGAAACTTTGTGTTGGTGGTTCGTGTAAAAAAAGCAATAGCACTTCCAATACCGGTAGAAAGACCTGCAAATAAGGTAAGACCAAAAGCTAATAAAACATCCTGAAAATTATTTTCGTGAAGTTGGTATATTTCTAACAAATTATTGAAGATTTATTGGATTAGATTAATAGTAATTGTTTTCTCTTTAGCTGGCCGAGAGGGCAAAGTTTTTCTGACAAATATGTACAATCTGCTTTACAATCGCTTTAGAATCATACCCACACTCCTTGTGCAACTCCTGAAGTGTTCCATGACTGATAAAGCGATCGGGTATGCCAACCCGTTTTATACGTGCTGAATAGTCGTTATCTGTCATAAATTCTACAACAGCACTACCCATACCTCCCATAAGCACGTTATCTTCAAAAGTAATCACCTTGTCAAAACGGGTAAAAACCTCATGCAGTAATTTTTGGTCCAGGGGTTTTACAAACCTTATATCGTAAAATGCTGCATTGATGTTATGCGTTTCATGAATTTCCCGGCAGGCTTTCAACACTTCATTGCCCAGGTGACCTATAGAAAGTATAGCTATATCTTTTCCCTTTTTCAAACAGCGCCCCGTGCCTATTTCAATGGTTTCGAAGGGTGTTCTCCATTTTTTCATCACACCATTACCCCGTGGATACCTGATTACAAATGGTCCCTGCGGGTTTTGCTGTGCTGTAAACATAAGGTTGCGCATCTGCTGTTCATCCATTGGGGCAGCAATAGTAAGATTGGGGATACAGCGCATGAACGAAAGATCAAATGCCCCGTGGTGTGTGGCTCCATCCTCTCCCACCAGGCCGGCCCTGTCCAGGCAGAATATCACAGGCAAGTTTTGGAGGGCGACATCATGTATAGCCTGATCGTAAGCTCTCTGGAAAAATGATGAGTAAATATTACAAAAAGGGATAAGCCCTTGTGCAGCCAGCCCAGCCGAAAAAGTAACAGCATGCTGCTCAGCAATGCCCACATCAAAGGTTTTCTCAGGCATGGCATCCATCATGATGTTCAAAGAGCTTCCCGTTGGCATAGCAGGAGTAATTCCAACAATTTTTGGGTTTTTCTTTGCCAGTTCTAAAACAGTCTTTCCAAAAACAACCTGATATTTCGGGGGTTTGTTTTTCTCACAGGGTGCTACTTTCAGCTCTCCTGTTTTCTTATTGAATAAGCCCGGGGCATGAAATTTGGTTTGCTCCTTTTCAGCAAAAGGGTAGCCCTTTCCTTTTACCGTGAGTACATGCAGCAGCTTGGGCCCATGAATATGCTTCATATCGTTGAGTACCTTTGACAAATGCGATACATCGTGCCCATCAACCGGACCAAAGTACCTAAAATTCAAAGACTCAAAGAGGTTGCTCTGTTTCAGCAGTGTTGTTTTAATTGCATTCTCCAGCTTTTGTATAAGCTTGCGTGTATTGGGTCCATACCTGCTTATTTGCCCGAGTATTTTCCAGATGTCATCTTTTACTTTGTTATAGGTCCGGGAAGTGGTAATATCTGTAAGGTACTCCTTGAGAGCCCCCACATTTTTGTCAATGGCTATTCCATTGTCATTGAGAATTACCAGCAAATTGCTGTTGGCAACCCCGGCATGGTTGAGCGCTTCAAAAGACAGACCAGCCGTCATACTACCATCTCCAATGACAGCAATGTGGTGCCGGTCCTTTTGGTTTTGCAAATCCGAGGCAATGGCCATTCCCAAAGCGGCAGAGATACTTGTGGATGAGTGTCCGGTACCAAAAGCATCGTAGGGACTTTCCTCCATGTTGGGAAAGCCACTCAGCCCCCCATACTTCCTGTTGGTATGAAAAATATCTCTGCGACCCGTCAATATTTTATGGGCATAAGCCTGATGCCCCACGTCCCAAACCAGCTTATCATAAGGAGTATTAAAAACATGATGCAGTGCCACAGTCAATTCTACCACACCCAGGCTGGCACCAAAATGGCCGGGATTAATACATGCTGCATCGATGATAAAGTTGCGAAGCTCTTCGCAAAGCTGAATCAACTGCTCCTGGTCAAGACTTTTTAAATCTGAGGGTGAGTTGATGGTTGACAACAAGTCATCTGCCTGAAGTGCCATTGTTTTGGTTCTTAAAAAATCACTTAATATTCTACAAAAGTATAAAATTCCATGCTCGTGGTGAAAGCCTGCAAGGAATTCTACATATCTGTTTTTTATTCAAAGTTGCACCCTTTAAAGAAATCTATGTTTTCTCCAAACCCATTTGGTCTAAAGCATCCCCAAAAATGGGGATTTTGCAGACAATGATTCCAAGGATGGTTTTTTTATCTAATTTTGCAATATTTAAATTCAATCTAAATAAACACTAGCATACCTTTAAAAAGACAACACGTTAAAAGACCACTTTGTTGGTTAAATGTTGTTTTATCCAAAGGCAGTTTAACAAAAATCGCTACATCTCATGACTTTGTTGGATCTCAAAAACGGTGAAAAAGGAATTATTACCAAAGTTAAAGGCCGGGGAGCATTTCGCAGAAGAATTATGGAGATGGGCTTTGTTTCAGGAAAAACGGTTGAAGTTATAAAAAAAGCGCCCCTTAAAGACCCTATTGAATACAATTTACTTGGGTATAATGTGTCATTACGCAGCAGTGAAGCTGAATTGATAGAGGTAATCCCTGAATCCCAATCAAACGAGTACAAAGATCCCGGATTTGAAGGAGTTATTATTAAAGAAGGGTTTAAAGTAACCCGCCAAAACGGACGAAATATCAATGTAGCCCTGGTGGGCAACCCCAACAGTGGCAAAACAAGCTTTTTCAATCACTCATCTGGCTCCAGGGAACGAGTTGGTAATTACAGTGGCGTGACAGTGGAAGCCAAAGAAGCATGGTTCAAACAAAAGGGCTATCGGTTTAACATAACCGATCTGCCCGGAACCTATTCCATCTCTGCTTATTCCCCCGAGGAGATTTTTGTGAGAGATTTTATCACCGAAAACCTTCCCGATGTAGTCATTAATATTGTGGACGCTTCCAACCTCGAACGCAACTTATACCTTACCACACAGCTTATCGACATGGATATTAAAGTTGTGATGGTATTGAACATGTACGATGAGCTGGAAAAGAAAGGGGACCTTCTGGATTATGAAAGTCTGGGTAAGATGATTGGTATACCTATGATTCCGACCGTAAGTTCAAAGGGGGAAGGGATATCTGATGTTTTTGATAAAGTAATTGAAGTATTTGAAGACAAAGACCAGATACAACGGCATATACATATCAATTATGGAGAATGGGTAGAAAAGTCCATTAACAAAATCCAGGATAAAATCAACGCCAGGGGCAACCAGCACCTTACCGATAGGGTGTCCACAAGATTTTTGGCTATAAAACTCCTGGAGAAAGATACCGTTATTTCTCAAAAGATCATTGAAAACTGCCATAACCATAAAGAAATAATTGACTGCACCAACAAAGAAATTGAAAAGCTTGAAGATTATTTCAACGATCAGTCAGAAACACTGATTACCGATTTGAAGTATGGCTTTATACATGGAGCACTCAAAGAAACGTTGCAGCCCCCTGAAAAAGAAAGAAGAAGACGGAGCGAAGTCATTGACACACTTCTAACAGATAAGCTCTTTGGTTTTCCCATATTTTTGTTTTTCATGTGGCTGATGTTCTCAGCAACATTTATTTTGGGTAGCTACCCCATGGAGTGGATTGAAGATGGGATAGAACAACTGAGCATAACCCTGGAAAACAGCATGGCTGCCGGCCCCTTTAAAGACTTGTTAATCAATGGTGTTGTAAATGGTGTGGGAGGAGTAATTGTATTTCTGCCCAACATCATACTGCTCTTTTTCTTTATCAGCCTGATGGAAGATACAGGGTATATGTCCAGGGCTGTTTTTATCATGGATAAATTGATGCACCGCATCGGGCTTCACGGAAAATCTTTTATTCCCTTATTGATGGGCTTTGGTTGCAATGTGCCGGCAATTATGGCTACACGAACCCTTGCCAATCGAAACGACCGGTTGCTTACCATGATTATCAATCCGTTTATGTCATGCAGTGCAAGGCTTCCTGTATATGTTCTTTTAATTTCGGCCTTTTTCCCGGCTTACCAGGGCACATTGCTGTTTTTGATTTACGCTTTGGGAATATTATCAGCCGTACTGGCAGCTATTATTTTCAAAAAAACAATTTTCAAAGGAGAAGATGTGCCATTTGTTATGGAGTTGCCTCCTTACCGGGTTCCCACGCTAAAGGCCACCACTTTGCACATGTGGAGCAAAGCGGTGCATTATCTGAAAAAAATTGGCGGTATTATCCTAATTGCATCCATTTTAATTTGGGTGCTGGGGTATTTTCCATATGGAGCCAAATATAACCAACAGATAAAAGAGCAGTCACAGGCAATTTCAGCTCGATACAACCAACAAATATCTCTTGAAACCGACCATCATGCCATTGTATTGCTGGAGGAACAAAAGAAGAATACTCTGGATTCTCTCGAAGCCAATTTATACCAGCAACGCCTGGAAAACAGCTTGATTGGCAGCCTTGGAAAAACCATTCAACCCATAATGAACCCTCTGGGCTTTGATTGGAAAATGTCGATCAGTCTCTTATCGGGCCTTGCGGCCAAAGAGATTGTGGTGAGTACCATGGGGGTTCTTTATCAGGCTGATGAACATGTGCAGGCTCACAGTGCATCACTCACAGAGAAACTGCAAACCCAAACCTACTCAGAAGGTGACAAGAAAGGGCAAAAGGTGTTTACCCCGCTGGTGGCCCTGGCATTTATGGTCTTTGTGTTATTGTATTTCCCTTGTATCGGGGTGTTGGCTGCAATCATTAAAGAGTCGGGTCACTGGAAATGGGGGGTATTTACCGTGTTTTACACCACTGCTTTTGCCTGGCTGGTTGCCCTTTTGGTTTACCAGGGAGGGAGTTTACTGGGCTTTTGAAAATAACCGGAATAGGTGAACAAAATTAGGACACAACTCTTTTATTTACAAATATATTTTGCTCTGTCTCATACTCATTAAACAACCCAATGCCTGGCAGTCAAGCAAGTTTTATGTACCGATAACTTCTAAAAACATGATAGTACAATGGGTATTAACAATTATTGTCGTTGCGGCAGCACTGATTTATACACTGCACAAAATGCTCGCGTTGTTCAAAAAACCCAATGCTCATGATGATGGATGCAATGGTTGCAGCAGTGACTGCAATCAATGCCCGTTGAATATGGATGTAACTCAAATAGTGGACAACAATCAATAATTCAGCAGCTTAAGATCTATATCCAGAACACGGACCTCATAGCATCGAAGTTCACACATTTGGTAGGAAATAATGCCAACCTCTCCCCCATCCACGGCGATCGTCGTATCATTTACCAACCCATAAGTGGCTGTAAATGAATAAAATTTCTCGGTTTCAAGGTAAAAACTGCTACTGCCTTCATAGAGCGTGTCCCTGAAGAGCAAGTGCCCCTGTTCAAAATTACCTTCATACACACTTACCGGAACATAGGGATTATCATCATTGATGGTCACATGAATAACAGCACGTCCGATTCCGGGGCGTTCAGTATCACAATTGGCGTAGTCTTCCTCCGTGCAATTATCATACTTGTCGCGGCATGAAAAAGGAATACACAGAATAAAAATCAAAGTAGCAATATAAATCAGTTTCATTCCCGTAAGCAAATTATTTTACCCATTGATTGTTTGGGGGCCTGTTGACCTGTGATTATAAGGATGTATTGTTAATACCTTGATCTTTTTATAAGATTTATAGCATCAAAACTCCATCTCCAAACCCAATCTAAAAGACTTATCATGACCAACAAATAAAACAGCCCCCATGAGTATTTATTCAGCAAAATTTGTAATTAATCCAGCAGAGGCCGGTATTGAAGTCCGGATTGGTCTAACCATGAAAACCTGTATACTATCCCAAGTTGAAAACGGTTACCAGGTATGCCTGATTGTCCGGTTCTGTAAAAACTGTATCCCAGGTTTACAGCCAGGTTTTTAAAGTAGTAGTATGCATCCAATACGGGAAAAGCAGCCCATCCACCGGGGGGATTTTGGGCTGCCCCTCTGTAATGCGCGTATGAATACAACAATCCTGCTCCTGTTTTAACCCCGGCTTCTCTTCGTTTACCCTGCCAAAGGGGTATCTTTCTCTGGATCTGCGCACCCCAAATTGTTCTTTTTTCCCAAAACTGGTAAAGCTGGGTGTTCTCAAGAAGCACCTGAATTTTTCTGGACCCTATCCTTTCTTTGTAAAACATAGAAACACTCATTCTGTACCTTGCTTCACTAAAACCCAGGCTCACACCATACATAAGTTCATTGGCATTGAACTCCAAAAGACTACCCGCTGCTATCTCTGAAAAATACAACCCTCTGCTGCTTACATGAGGGTAGTCGTTAAGTATCTGTATTATCTCCCTGTTGTTATTGTAATAGGCCAAACCCATTGCGGTTCTGGATTTTCTCTCCGCAATTTGCTCTTCATAGGAGTACTCTGTGAGAAGTTCAATCATGTCTGAATCCTCAAAGGCTGCAGCAACAGCAAGAGGGGTAAATCCTTTGTTGTTTTGGACCGTAAGATTTGCACCACTTTCAGCCAGGTACCATACTGAAACGATATCCCGGGCATGCACGGCCACCAGCAAAGGTGTATTTCCCTGGTTATCCTTGGTTTCCAATTCAGCGCCCTGCTCCAGCAGCAACCCCATTACCTCTTCATGCCCATACCATGCAGCTAAATGCAAAGCCGTAGAACCATCCTCTGCCTGTTGCTGAATATTTGCACCATAAAACAACAACAAATCTACCATATAAAAATTACCATATGCCGATGCCTGGTGAAGTGATGTGGTACCGTCATTTGCCTGGCTGTGAACGCTGGCACCCATTTGAATAAGCTCTTCGGCCAACTCAATGTTGTCACTTCGAACTGCATAAAAAAGCGCCGTGTACCCATCACTGTTTTGCTGATTAACAAAATCAACCCGGGGCAATATTCGTTCAATAACTTCCTTGTTCTGGCCAAGAATAGCATACATCAACACGGTATTACCATCCACATCGCTGTGCTCTGCCGAAGCCCCCTCTTCCAGCAACATATCCACCATTTCAACACTTTCAGCCATGGCGGCATACATCAAAGCCGAAACTCCGTAGTAGTCCCGGGCATTGGGATTTGCCCCACGACGAAGCTCCTGCTGAACCCTTTCAACGCTTTCTTCATAGATAGCCTCCAGTAATGCATATTCACTATCATCAGGAACTCTGGTCTCGGTTTGCCCATAAATATCAGTCCCTGTAAGAAAAAAAAGTACAACAAAAGAAAAGATCCACAAGCTAAAAGTCCGGATAGCATCTGGCTCCATAAAAAAACCAGGTTTTGAGTTGAAAACAAATGGGAAACAAAAAACTACTAACAAAGCAAAATATCTTTAACCAATACTAGTAAAACAAACCGCACCAGAAATTCAAAGCAAAAAACCAAATCATTATTCCATCAAGTGAAAACGTCTATGGATGATATTTTACGCAATAATTCTGGATTTGAATGTGTAAATTTATCACATAAGACAATAAAAAAAGCAATTCGTTACGAATAAATTTAGTAAAATTGCATAAACGAAAGGACATAGTTTGCAAGCAGACCTAAAAAAAATACTGGCCCAATACTGGGGATATCAATCATTCAGACCTTTACAGGAGGATATTATTGAATCGGTTTTAACCAACAAAGATACCCTGGCCCTTTTACCCACCGGCGGAGGTAAATCCATCTGTTTCCAGGTACCTGCCATGGCACGACCCGGAATATGCATTGTGGTATCACCGCTGATAGCACTGATGAAAGACCAGGTAAGCAATCTAAGGAAGCGGGGCATAAAAGCCGTTGCCGTGTATTCAGGACAAAGCCCCTCCGAAATTGATGTGGCCATAGACAACTGTGTGTATGGCGACGTAAAGTTTCTATACTTGTCGCCCGAAAGGCTCACTACTGATTTGCTACGCTCTCGGATCCCCAAAATGAAAGTCAGCCTGCTTGCTATTGACGAGGCCCATTGCATTTCACAATGGGGCTACGATTTCAGACCACCTTACCTGCGCATTGCCGAAATACGGGAGTGGATTCCCCACACCCCGGTGCTTGCCCTCACTGCAACAGCCACATCCGATGTTATAACCGACATTGCCAACAAACTTCAGTTTAAGAACAAAGAGGTATTTATTAAAAGTTTTGAGCGTAAAAACCTGGTTTATGCAGTCCTAAAGGAGGAAAACAAACTAGATCGCCTGGTGCGAATATGCCGTAAAGTGCCGGGCACAGGTATTGTATATGTGCGCAACCGCAAAAAAACCAAAGAGATTGCTTCTTTTTTACAAAAAAACCGCATTGCAGCTGACTACTACCATGCGGGACTGGATGCCCTGACCCGTGACAAGAAACAACAGGCCTGGACCCGCAACCAGGTTAGGGTTATTGTATCTACCAATGCCTTTGGCATGGGTATCGATAAGCCGGATGTGCGGTTTGTAGCCCACATGGACCTTCCCGACACACCAGAAGCCTATTTCCAGGAGGCAGGACGGGCAGGCAGGGATGAAAAAAAAGCCTATGCCGTGCTCTTATATAACCAATCAGACATAAACGATGCTGACCGGTTTTTCGAAAATACATATCCGCCGGCTGATTTTATCACCAAAATATACAATGCCCTGGGCAATTACCTGCAGCTGGCTACCGGAAGTGGTAAAGATAAAAGTTTTGACTTCAGTCTGGCAGATTTTTGCAATCACTACCAGCTGGAACGCATAACCACCTGGAGTGCTCTTAAGATTTTGGAAAAAGAAGGCTATATCATGCTATCCGATGCATTGACCAACCCATCCAGGATACTTATGTTGCTCAACAAGGAAGACCTTTACCGTTTTATGGTAGCAACTCCTTTTTACGATGCTTTTCTAAAGGTTATATTACGTTCTTACACCGGTTTGTTTACGGAGTTTACCCGGATTGATGAAACTGAAATTGACAAAAGATTGAAGCTTAAAGCGGGGGCAACGCATCAGTACCTATTAAAATTGCATAAGATGAGGGTCCTGCATTATGAACCTCAGAACGCCAGCCCGCGAATTACCATGGTAGAAGGAAGGTTGGATCCTAATAATGTTAGCATTTCACCAGTTAATTATAAGGACAGGAAAAAATTTGCAGCTAGCCGCCTGGAAGCCATCAAAAACTATGTTCAGTCAGAGAATCGCTGCCGCAGCATCATCTTGCTGGAATACTTCGGTGAATCTAACATAAGGCGTTGTGGAATGTGCGATGTGTGCCTGGAAAGAAACAAGCTGGATATCAACAAAATGGAATTCGACAACATTGTAGAAATAATTAAACCTATGCTCTTGCACACCCCACTCACCCTCGAGCAAATCATTGACAAAGCGCAAACCACAATCCCCGAAAAGAAAATCATTAAAACAATTCAATGGCTTACCGATAATGGAAAAATTAAAACAGATAGTGAAAGTGGCAGATTTAGCTGGGAAAAAACGAGTTGAAAAACAAAGACACCTTCCAACCAGGGTGCTTAAATGATTAGAATTACAACTCAAAAAATACATTAAAAAGAATGATTTCTAATGATAATGGCTTAATTTCACACCTTAACGAATAATTCATACTTTTGATATGCACTGCAGGACAGATTCACTTTAATTATGATGAAGAAAAAGGATATTTCCATACTTTATGTTGAGGATCAGGATGATGTGAGATTGTTCTTATCAAAAATTTTATCACGACATTACAACACAGTTCATCTTGCAGAAAACGGGAAAGAAGGACTGGAAATATATCAAAAACACCAACCCGACATTATTATTTCTGATATCAGGATGCCTGTTATGGACGGGCTTTCCATGAGTAGTCGCATCAAAGAGAAAGATCCTGCAGCCAAAATCATCCTTACCACAGCCCATAGCGACATGGAATACTTTATCCAAAGTATCGATATTGGCATTAATCAATACATCCTCAAACCCATAGACCGTGACAAGCTTTATGTTGCCATTGACAGATGTGTAGAACAAATCAATCTTGAAAGAGAGGTTGAAAAGAGAAGACAAGATCTTGAAACATCCAACAAAAAGCTGATAAAACAAGAAAGAGAGCTTCGCGAAAACCTTCAGAAAACCATTGCACTGAAAGAAATCATCAGCAAAAGTGAGGAAAACTTCAGACAGGTGGCCGAAAACATCCAGGATGCCCTGTGGGTAGCTGATGGGGACAAAATCATATATGTAAACAAAGCTTTTGAGAACCTGTTCGCTATACCCTCCCAAGAACTTTATAAAAGCCCTGGTATCTTTATGAAGAAAATCCACAAAGAGGACCGCGAAAACTTCTTACAGCAACTTGAGGAACATGAAAAAAACAAAAGTGATATATTCCAATACGAGTTTAGAGTTGTTATATCCCCGAAACAAATAAACCACATTTGGTACCGTGATGTATTTATCAAAACAACCCAGAAAAATGAGCCACGTAGAATCGTTGTAGCATCAGATATTAGTCGCAAAATACAGAATCAAAAACTTCAACAGGATTTGATGCTTGCCCAGAAAGATGTGAATATCAAAAAGCAGTTTTTGGCCAATGTAAGTCATGAACTGCGCACCCCTCTCAATGGTATCATATCGATGGTAGACGTAATGCTCAGCACAAATCTTGATGAGAACCAAAAAGACTATGCCCTGACACTAAAAAGGTCAGGTGAAGAGCTTTTAAAAATCACCGATGAACTGCTGGACATTCACGAACTTGAACAAGATAACATATCCACTCAAAAAAACAGAATTCAAACCACACAGCTTGAAGCTACCCTTAAAAACCAGTTTGAACCTACTGCC
>SLQX01000003.1 GCA_007131245.1 Bacteroidales bacterium | reverse complement strand
TTTACTTTTTGTTGCAGCTCCTGTACCTGCCGGGCAATGGTCTCCAGGCTCCGGGTACTTTTATAAACGGGAATAACGATGGAATAGTCGGTCGTGGGTTTGTTGTATATCTTCATTTGCCTGGTTTTGTGCCAATCATCAGCAAATTTAAGGAAAAATGGCAATGGTTTGAGGTTGGGTGGGGTAAAAGTGTGGGGTGCTTTACCCGGTTTTGTGTTTTTTGGTATTGCTGGCATGGTATCATTATTCTTTTTTCCTTGATAAAAATGTACGGTTATCCCTTTTCTTACAAGTAATAATGTTGATGGCAGACTGGTCACAACCCCGGGCTGAAAGCCCAGTTAAATTCAGCCCGGGGCATCGCCCCGGGTTAGGGATTCCGACTCATCACCAGCGCCCTGTACGGGCAGGTTAATAACAAACAGACGATTACGCATCATTGAGCTGCCCCTGCAGGGCGCATGCGATCATTCCAAACATTTGTCCCAGGGCGTTGCCGTTGGGCTGAAATAAGTTGTCCTTTCAGGACGCACTTCTTTTTTCGTGAGCCACTGGTTGTTATCTGAGGTTTTTTCTTTTTTTACCAGCCCACCTGTTTTTATCTGATGTTTAAAAAACCTTATTCAAAAAAAATCTATTAACCTTAGTAGATATGTCGATACATTGATAGATTGAAACCTTAAACCCTTATTAAGTCAAAGGAGATAACAGGATGCAATCTTAAACCCTTACTAAATAATTTGGATACAAAAGGGATTCTAAATAAGGGTTTAAGGTTGGTTTTTTGGGGGTAGCACCATTTCCTACTAAGGTTTTTGGAATTTAAATAAGGTTTTTTTGTCGTCCCAATCGATTTTGTTTGGTGTTTTTGAAAAACCTTATTCCAAAAAAAAACCATTAACCGCAGTAGAATTATCGCTATGCCACCTCTACGAGGTGGGTTTTCTGTTAGCGTTACGGTTTTTCTATCGCTGTTTCACCTCTACGAGGTGATGTCTTACCTGATGTGCTGATAAAAGCCTGATGCCCCCAGCGGGGGCATATAGTGATGGAAACGGCAATAGCGTTAGAGAGAACAGGCACCCCGTAGCGGGTGCAATAGGCGCACGGCGGTGCGCCCGGTCAATGAAAAAGGGAATCCCCGTAGACCCGCACGGCCGTGCGGGTATTGAATGGTTTTTGCCGCACGGCCGTGCGCCTGTTCAATGAAAAGGGAATCCCGTAGACCCGCACGGCCGTGCGGGTATTAAAGGTTTTTGCCGCACGGTAGTGCAGGTATTGAATGGTTTTAGCGCACGGCAGTGCGTGCAATACGGGATTACATTTTGGTGTGTTTCCTTTTTTTCCTGATAAAAAAGGAAGAAAAAAATCAAGAGAAAACGAACGCTTCCCCGCGCTCTGCCAGATAGGGGGTGATGCTCCTGAAGCAATTTTTCTTTATCAGCACATTCCCTTGTTTTGGGTTTAAAAATATTCCTATATTTATATTATGAGTACTAAAACAGCGTCAAAAATAAACCATTCATTGCAAAATGCACCCAGGGGCGTTGTATTGTTCTCGTTGTGGCTTTTAAAACAAGGCCTTTTGCATGATTCAGTCGTTTTGTGGCAATATTGAAAGCTACAGCGCAGCGATAATATTTGCAGAATGGGAATGCTCAAACCTGGATCCCTTTTAGAGCAGACCCAAAACCGACCAGAAACCGACCAGAAAACCGACCAGAAACTTTTGAGTTCCAGTCCGGACTAAATGATGGTTTCGTTACCATCCATTCGTCATCAACCTTTTAGTCAGGGCATGAACTGCAGTCATACCCTGACATGTTCTGTGCCATGGGATTCAGACCTCTCTAATCTTACCACTCTGCGACAACTTCTTCAAAAAATCACTAAGTGATTTATCAAAACTGCGTCTTCGCGCCTTTGCGAGAGGATAGAATCTGCACTTTAGGGTACCCACCCGACAGATCTGCGCCGCCCGAAACAAACCTTTTCTTTAACGGGCTTTGCTTTTTTTGGATTTAAGTGAAGATTATTTCTTTACTTTTAGCAATTGACAGAAAGCCCTTTAATTTAGTGTAGGGCTTAAGAACTTTAATGCTTTTGAAAATTGATAACTGCATTATAAATCAGTATCTTTGTTTAAAATGATTTGATATGGAACTTACACTTAATATTAAAGAGCAGAGTAAAATAGCTGCATTTCTTAATCTAATCAAAGAAATTGATTACGTTGAGATTGTTAATGTGAAAGAAGATTTGCATGAGCTCCCAACCGAGCATAAAGATTTGCTTGACAAAAGGCTGCAAAAAATAGAAAACGGCGAAACGACTTTTAAGAATTGGGACTTGATTAAAAAGAAATATGAAGACAAAGCCGTTTAGTATTGAATTATCAGACGAGGCAGAAGTTGACTTTGATAAATCATATGCATTTTATTTTGAGGACAGCCTTAAAGTTGCAGACACTTTCTTTAAGCAAATGAACCTTGGTTTCGAGAATATCAAACAAAACCCAACATCTTTTCCAATTGCTCATAAAGATGTCAGAAAATATGTCGTCAAAAAATTTCCATTTGTGATTTACTATCAAATCGTTGATGCGACAATACGAGTAGTTGCAATATTCCATACGAGTAGAAATCCTGAAATATGGAATGACCGAACATAAATCACATTTTTTTATCCCTCATGGTTTTCCAAATGCGAATTTTATCGTTGCGAAATATTTCGCAAGATGATTTAGAATCGGAGTGCTCAATCCAATAGAAGCGCTGCGAAACCATCGTCATGTACCATCCATTCGTCATCAACCTTTTAGTCAGGACATGAACTGTAGTCATGCCCTTACGTGTTCTGTACCATGGTATTCAGAGCTCCTCAATCTTCCCACTTCGCGAAAACCTCCTCAAAAAATCACACCGTGATTTTACAAAACTGCGTCTTTGCGTCTTTGCGAGAGGAGAAAAATCTGCACTTCAGAGCATTACCCAACCAACTGCCCCAACGGTTTTCTTTCTACCTTTGCCGGAAAACATACTGCTCATGCATCCTAACCATACCTACCGAAAATATTCCATAGCAGCGTTCCTGCTCCTCCTCCCCTTTCTGCTCCTGGCATTTTTCGTCTGGCCTTCAAGCGATGATTTCGCAATGTCAGTTTTGATGGCCCAAAATGAGCTGTCTGCTTCAGGGATAGGATGGTTACTTTACCATGAATGGGGCGGCAGATACAGCACGCTGCTTGGCGCACAGCTAAGTCCGCTTGTGACAGAACACCTCTGGCTCTACCGATTGCTGGTGGCAGTCACCCTTGTGCTATTGGGAGTATCGGTACGTTGGTTCTGGAAGGGGCTGCTGGCAGGAGTGGCTCACGCAGGCATGTACAGCCTGGCGGCCGGGGCGTTCCTGTTGATCTGGTTCCAGGTCATACCGGGCACCGCCGATAGTCTGTACTGGTACTCGGGGATGGTGGTGTACACCTGGCCGCTGATAATATTCTTCTTCCTGGCGGGGGG
>SLQX01000193.1 GCA_007131245.1 Bacteroidales bacterium | reverse complement strand
TTTCCGGTGTATGAACATAAGCTGATTAAAAAACAAAGGGCCCCGGCGTATGCGTCGGGGCCCTTTGTTTTTTAATGGGCCGGGGTTCCATTGTGTCGCATTGTTATCCTTATAATGGCCGGCTAAAGTATCTATATCTGTAAACTCGCGGAGTAATATACCTATGGGAGTAAGGTTGTCACGATAAGTATTTCTATCTGCAATTTTGCGCAGTTTTTTGTTTTCCTTATGGTGTTTTTTTCATAGGCTGCGTTTCTGAGCTCCCGGGCTGCATGCAAAAAAATAACTTCTGTTTATTAGTATCAATCAGGTTAAATCTATGCAAAGCAGCCAAAGGAATGGCAAACCCATGCAATATTCCGGTATTTACTTCTTGTTTGCTAATACTTGCAGTAGCCATTATTGAATTTATTTGACCGTTATATACAAAGGGTGCTAAGCCACCATTGCACTTGAATCCTGCCAAAATTTGCTTTTAAGAATTATTAGTATTCTCTTCATGACCATATTCTTTACTTTTGATGTTTATAATCATTAGTAGGTTGTATATCAAAATATAGGAAAACGACATTTTATAAAACGCTAAAGCCCATTATTCCTTTTTTAGTTTAATCCCCAAAGCCTCAAACCCTTATTGAAAGCAGAAACCACTGCATAAACATCTAAAATATACCTATAGTTATATGAATAAAAAGAACCGTCCCTTTTTTTATGCCCTGCTCATTTTGATTGTGGCCGCCATTGTGTTTTATCCCAAGTTGCGTCCTTTGTTTTCAACTTTATCAGACGAACCAGAAAATGTTCCACAGGCAGGACCCCGTGCCATTAATGTGGATGCCCAGGTATTGGAGCCCCAGCGGCTGGTAGAAGTAATCAACAGTTCGGGTACCCTAATCCCCGATGAACAAGTGGATCTTGCATTTGAGACCTCTGGCAAGATTGTAGCAATTAATTTTGATGAAGGGAGTGAAGTAAAAAAGGGGCAGTTATTGGCAAAAATAAACGACCGCCCATTGCAGGCCCAGTTGATGAAGCTGGAAGCACAGATAAAGCTGGCCCAAGAGCGAGAGTTCCGGCAGCGGAGTTTGTTGTCAAGTGACGCTGTTAGCCAGGAGAGTTACGACCAGGCATTAACAGAATTACAGTCTATAGAGGCAGATATTGAGTTGCTGAAAGCCCGCATTGCTGAAACAGAACTCCGGGCTCCTTTTGATGGAATTATTGGTTTGCGCTATGTGAGCGAAGGTAGCTTTTCTACAACCAATACCCGCATTGCAAGTTTGGTAAAGGTAGAACCGCTGAAAATAGAATTCTCCATTCCCGAAAGATATGCTGGTTCAGTTAACCCTGGCTTTCCCATCAATTTCTCCCTGGACGGGGTGTCCGATACACTCCGTGCAGAAATCTATGCCGTTGATCCAAGGGTTGATGAACGAACCCGTAATGTTACTGTCAGGGCTCTGTATGGTAACATTGATGGGTATATTACTCCGGGAAGGTTTGTCTCTATTCAGCTTGAACTTTCGGAAATTAATGACGCCATTGCGATACCCACTGAAGCCCTTATTCCTGAAATGGAGGGTGACCGGGTTTATTTATACCGCCAGGGGCAAGCCGATGCGGTGATGGTCCAAACGGGATTGCGCACCGAAGACCAAATTCAAATCACCGAAGGTTTACAACCGGGCGACACCCTGGTTACCACAGGTATACTGCAAATGCGCCAGGGTATACCCATATCCATTGACAACCTGCTTTAAAAGAATTACACATGAGTTTATCATCATTAAGCATACAACGCCCCGTCCTTGCATCTGTATTTACCATTATCATTCTTTTGTTTGGTTTTATTGGGATGACCTTCCTGGGGGTTCGCGAATTTCCTAGTGTAGATCCGCCTATTATTTCAGTGAGCACTTCTTATCCAGGTGGTAATTCGGATGTGATTGATGCACAGGTTACCGAGCCTCTGGAGCAGGCCATCAACAGTGTACCGGGTATCAGGTCTATAACAAGTGTCAGCCGCCAGGGCAGCAGCCGCATAACGGTGGAGTTTGAATTAAGTGTAGATATGGAAACTGCTGCCAACGATGTTCGTGATAAGGTAGCACAAGCCCAGCGGAGATTGCCACGCGATGTGGATCCGCCCGTGGTTTCAAAAGCCGATGCTGATGCCAGCCCCATCATGTTTATTAATATCCAGAGTGACCGGCGCTCATTGATGGAACTCTCCGAAGTGGCAGAGCTGACTTTCCAGGAACGACTCCAAACCATTGATGGTGTAAGCTCTGTGCCCATTTGGGGACAACGGCGTTACTCCATGCGTCTTTGGATGGATCCGGCTAAACTGGCCGGATATGGCTTAACTCCTTTGGATGTGCGAAATGCCATTGCCCGTGAAAACGTAGAGTTGCCCTCAGGAAGCATCGAAGGGACTACCACCGAGTTAACCATTCGAACCCTTGGCTTACTTACCACCCCTGAAGAGTTTAATAATATCATTATTCGCCAGGAGGGCGACCGGGTTATAAGGTTTAAAGATATTGGCAATGCTGAACTGGGGTCTGAAAACCTGCGTAGTATTTTGATGCGTGACCGCATCCCCATGCTTGGGGTTGCCATAATTCCCCAGCCTGGGTCTAACCACATTGAAATAGCCGATGAGGTATACCGGCGTCTGGAGCACATGGAAAGGGATCTGGCTGATGACATCTTTTACCAGGTTGGCTTTGACAATACCACCTATATTCGATCATCCATCACTGAAGTGCGCAATACCATTTTTATTGCTTTTCTTTTGGTGGTAGTAATAATCTTTTTGTTTTTACGGGATTGGCGAACAACATTGATTCCAATCCTTGTAATTCCTGTATCATTGATAGGCTCCTTTTTTATCATGTACGTTGCAGGATTCTCCATCAATGTATTGACCCTGCTTGCTATTGTGCTTGCCATCGGATTGGTGGTGGACGATGCCATTGTGATGATGGAAAACATCTATGTAAAAATTGAGCAAGGGATGACACCCAAACAAGCCGGGTTGGCGGGGGCTCAGGAAATATTCTTTGCCATTATTGCTACCACCATCACGCTTGTTGCTGTGTTTTTCCCCATTGTGTTCCTGGAAGGTATGACAGGGCGGCTTTTTCGTGAGTTTAGTATTGTGATAGCCGGGGCCGTGGCCATTTCTTCTTTTGTAGCACTCACCTTTACCCCCATGCTCTCTACTAAAATTTTGAAACAAAGAACAAAAAGAGGAGCCTTTTACCATAAAACCGAGGGTTTTTTCCGGGCTTTGAATGATGGCTATAGTCGATGGCTGAGTAACTTTCTTAACAAACGTTGGCTCACATTTGTGGTACTGGCTGCGGCTGTGGGACTTATAGTTTTGTTGTACAGTAATATTCCTGCAGAAATGGCTCCCCTGGAAGACCGTTCGCAAATTCGAATCAATGTTCAAACCCCTGAAGGGGCAACTTTTGAGTTTACCCGTGACTATGTCTTTGATGTAGCAGAAATGGTGATGGATG
>SLQX01000207.1 GCA_007131245.1 Bacteroidales bacterium | reverse complement strand
TTGCTTGGAGCAGCCGGCCTTAGAGACATCGGGTATCATTTTCCGGATAATGACCCGGAGCTAAAGGGTATTGATAGTAAGCTGCTCCTGGAACAAACAAAAAACCTCCTTGCCACCAAAAGGTATTCCATTGGAAATATTGATGCAACCGTATCTTTACAAAAACCTAAAATTGTAAAATATATCCCCCAAATGCAAGCCACAATGGCTGAAATATTAGACCTACTTCCCGGAGACATCTCTGTAAAAGCCACCACCACTGAAAAGCTTGGTTTTGTTGGCGAGGGGAAAGGAATTGCGGCCCAGGCTGTTGTTATTGTGTTCAAATCAGAGTAAGTTATATGGATGAAACTGTTGTCGATAAAAAGGTAGCTCCGGAATCTGACCGCCATAACGCATTTATCCGTTGGATTATCAATCATGACAGCAGTATATGGTTCAATGTTTTTTACATAGGATTGGCTGTTGTTTTGAGTATTTGGTTGGGGCTGTTTTGGTTGGTAGCTGTGGTGGGAGCCCACGGTGTCATTGAGTTTTACCGGCAGTACCTCCTGCATTCAAGAGGCTGGTTTGCTTTTGCTGAAACCATTTGGGAAATAAAGCTGGATATTGGCTTAATTGTGTTCGCTTTCTGGCTGGGGGTATATCTGGATTTTATTTTCGGAATAGCCGGCTTATCGGCTGGTGCCCGGATGGCAGCACAAGCCGGGGGAAGGGTAGCGCAGACAGGAACCCGGGTGGCAGTGTGGCAACGAACCATCCGGGGGGTTTTTATAACACTCGATGATGTGGGGCTTGCATTTAAGGCACTTGCCAATAGAAAAAAGAAAAAATCTGACGAAAGTGATTCCGATATTGCAAAAACTATGGCTGGAAACTCCGTTTCTTCCTGGTGCTCTTCCTACAGCAAGGGTGATTGGTTATCGCTTGCTTTTGTACTGATATTTTTTGTACTTATTGTTGTTGCTCCCATTATTACAGGAAAATCTTTTGTTGAGGTCTGGCATATTTTGGTTGATGAAATGCAACCATTCCCTTGATTTTACCTGCGTAACTCAAACTTCTCTCCGAGATATAGCTTTCTTACCTGTTCATCATTGGCCAGGTCTTCAGCTGTTCCGGCTTTGAGAATGGACCCTTCAAAAAGCAGGTAGGCCCGGTCTGTAATATTCAGTGTTTCGTGTACGTTGTGGTCGGTAATGAGAACACCAATATTTTTTTCTTTAAGTTGACTTACAATGGTTTGTATATCTTCTACGGCAATTGGATCAACACCGGCAAAGGGTTCATCTAAAAGTATAAAATTGGGGTCCACGGCCAGCGATCTTGCAATCTCGGTCCTTCGGCGTTCACCACCTGATAATGTAATTCCTTTGCTTTTGCGAATGTATTGAAGTCCAAACTCATCCAGGAGTGTTTCAAGCTTTTCCTCCTGTTGCTCTTTGGTCTTGTTGGTGAATTCCAGTACGGCCTTGATGTTGTCTTCCACACTAAGGGTTCTGAAAACGCTAGCTTCCTGTGCCAGGTAGCCAATACCATTTTGTGCCCTTCTGTACATGGGTTCTTTGGTAATATCTGTATTGTCCAGGAAAATACGCCCCTCATTGGGTTTAATAAGTCCCACCATCATGTAAAATGTGGTTGTTTTGCCGGCACCGTTTGGACCCAGCAATCCCACTATCTCACCCTGGCTCACTTCCACTGATACTTTTTTTACAACGGTTCGTTTTTTGTATTTTTTTACCAGTTCTTTTGTGTGTAGTTTCATTATCAGTAAATTAGTAAAAAAGGTGCCCTTTTGATAAATATGGGCAAAGGTAGGAAATTCTGTTCATAGTCATTTGGTTGACGAGCCTTTTCCCAGCTCCTCCCAAAATTCTACAGCTCTGCGCAGATGGGGGATAACGATGGTGCCTCCCACCACATTGGCAATGGCAAAAACTTCATATAACTCTTTTTTTGTCACTCCCAGCTCATGGCATTTTTGCAGATGGTATTTGATACAGTCATCACAACGTAATACCATTGAGCTGGCAAGACCAATCATTTCTTTTACTTTGGCACTGAGGGCTCCATCATTGTAAGTGTTTGTGTCAAGATTAAAAAGTCGCTTAATAACCAGGTTATCAGCACCTAAAATCTTTTCATTCATTTGTTCTCTGTATTTTTCAAAATCTTTTACGGCATCACTCATATTATTCCTTCTTTTAGTATGTCATGAAGATGTATTATTCCAAGATAACCTCCATTATCAACAACGAGCAATTGGGTAATATTGTTGTTGCGCATAATTTGCAAAGCATCTACAGCCAGAATATCCCTTCGGATGGTTTTGGGTTTTTGGCTCATGATGTCGCTGGCTTTAAGCGTTTGAAGATCATCCCCTTTCTGCAGCATTCGGCGCAGGTCACCATCTGTAATTATTCCTTTGACTTGACTGTTTTCTACTACAGCAGTGGCGCCCAGTCGTTTACTGCTTATTTCAAAGATAACCTCACGGATATTGGCATGTATATCCACCTGGGGTTTTTCGTTTTGTGCAAATATGTCCTGAACTTTCATGTAAAGTTGCTTGCCAAGGGCACCCCCTGGATGATAACGAGCAAAGTCATCGGTAGAAAAGCCACGACATTCAAGAAGGGCAATGGCCAGGGCATCTCCCATTACCAGTTGAGCAGTGGTACTGCTGGTGGGGGCAGGGTTACCGGGTACGGCCTCTTTTTCCACGGTGGTGTTGATAATAAGATCAGCCTGGCTGGCCAGGTAAGAGTCCAGGTTCCCAACCATGGCTATTAAAATATTTCCCAACGATTTAAGCATGGGTGTGAGTACTTTAATTTCCGGAGTGTTGCCGCTATTGCTGATGCAGATGGCAATATCATCTTTTTGCAGCATGCCCAGATCACCATGTATGGCATCTGCGGCATGCATAAAAATGGCAGGGGTGCCTGTGGAATTTAAAGTGGCTACAATTTTTCCGGCAATAATGGCACTTTTCCCAATTCCGGTAATGACAACACGGCCTCTACTGTTGATAATTTTTTCAACACATACCGCAAAATTTTCGTCGATATAATGGGTCAGGTTGTGTATGGCTTGTGCCTCTATGTCAATGGTTTTTCTGGCAATTGCCTGAATTTCTTTGTGGGTTTTCAACTTTATTCTGAATTAAAATGAAAAATTATTTTTGCGCTCAGTTTATTAATAGTAAATTTACTTTACAAACCTACGATATTTTTTTTGAATCGGGTGTTATCACTCGTTTTATAGGATTGAAAAGAAAGGATAATCCCACTTAAATCCATCGATTACTAGACGCTGTTTCGCATAAAAATATTCCGTATGCGATGGTCTAAATTACGCCATGGGATAACCAATGGTGATTATTTGCTTGCAGGGGTTTGTTTATGTATTCATTAACATTTTCAATATATTAAATTTCATGGAGCTCAAAAGTGCCGTTTCGCTCAAAAAACTATTGAAACAAATTTTTGGTTACGACAAGTTTAAAGGTGACCAGGAAGCCATTATCCATAATCTGCTGGACGGTAAAGACAGTTTTGTGATTATGCCCACCGGGGGAGGAAAATCCATGTGCTATCAGCTACCCGCTCTCATTAGTCATGGAACAGCTATCATTGTTTCACCCCTGATTGCCCTGATGAAAAACCAGGTTGACGCTATCCGCAATTTTGCAACCTACGACAGTATTGCACATGTACTGAATTCTTCCCTTTCCAAAGGTGAGGTGATAACCGTTAAAAGAGACCTTGTAAATGGGTTGACTAAATTACTGTATGTTGCCCCCGAATCACTCACCAAAGAAGAGAATGTGGAGTTTCTTAAAACCCTTGATATCTCCTTTGTAGCTGTTGATGAAGCGCATTGTATCTCGGAATGGGGGCATGATTTCAGGCCAGAATACCGACGGTTGCGGTATATCATAGATGCTTTTGAAAAGAAAATCCCTGTTATCGCTCTTACTGCCACTGCCACCCCAAAAGTACAGCAGGATATTGTCAAGAATCTTAACATGAAGGATGCCTCCATTTTTAAATCTTCATTCAACCGGCCCAACCTTTATTATGAAGTGCGGGATAAGACAAAAAATGTGAATAAGGAAATCATCCATTTTATTCAAAAACACCAGGGGAAATCGGGTATCATTTATTGTTTGAGCCGGAAAAAGGTAGAGGAGATGGCAGAAACCCTAAGAGTTAACGGCATCAATGCTCTTCCCTATCATGCCGGGCTGGATTCACAGCTACGGGTATCAACCCAGGATAAATTTCTCCGGGAAGAGATTGATGTAATCGTTGCTACCATCGCCTTTGGTATGGGTATCGACAAGCCCGATGTGCGATTTGTGATTCATTACAATATCCCCAAAAGCCTGGAATCTTATTACCAGGAAACCGGAAGGGCTGGAAGAGATGATGGAGAAGGTAACTGTATTGCCTTTTATTCGTATGAAGATATTCAGAAGCTGGAAAAATTCCTCAAAGGAAAACCCGTTGCGGAACAGGAAATAGGGAAGCAGCTGCTGATGGAAACCGTTTCTTATGCTGAATCATCCATATGCCGCAGAAAGCTGTTGCTTAGTTACTTTGGTGAGGTTTATGAGCAGCAAAATTGCGGGGCTTGCGATAATTGTTTGTATCCGAGAGAAAAATTTGAAGGAAAAGAATATATTTGCCTTGTGTTAGAAGCCGTTTTGGCGGTGAAAGAAATTTTTAAAATAAAACACGTAATTAATGTTATTATGGGAAAAGCAACCGGCACTGTGAAATCATGCAAACATCATCAGCTTGAGATTTTTGGTAAAGGCGCTGACAATGATGAGAAGTTTTGGCAAAATATTATTCGCCAGAGCTTGATCGATCGATTGCTGGAAAAAGACATCGAAAATTACGGCACCCTTAAAGTAACCAAAAAAGGGAAAGAGTACCTGGAAAATCCTACTTCATTGAAAGTAAGCAAAGACCGGAAAATCAGTGAGGAAGGTGAGGGGGAAATTAAAGGAGGAGCAGCTAAAACCAGTGCAACCGACAAAATGCTTTTTGCAATGCTAAAGGATTTGCGCAAAGAAATTGCTAAGAAAAACAACCTTCCTCCTTTTGTTATTTTCCAGGATCCCTCCCTGGAAGATATGGCAATACAGTATCCTGTAAAAATTGAGGAACTCAAACAGATCTCCGGAGTAGGGAAAGGGAAAGCCGAACGCTTCGGAAAACCTTTTGTGGAGCTCATTAAAAACTATGTGGATGAGCATGAGATTGAAAGACCCATGGATATGGTCGTAAAATCGGTGGTTAATAAATCGGGCAACAAAGTATATATTATCCAGAATATTGATCGCAAAAAGCCTTTGGAAGATATTGCCTATGCCAAAGGCCTGGAGCTTGAAGATGTGTTGTCGGAAATTGAAAGTATTGTAGCTGCCGGCACTAAAATCGATATCCGGTATTATATCAACGAAGTGGTTGACGAAGACAAGCAGGAGGAAATATTTGACTATTTCAAAACGGCTGAAACCGACTCCTATGAAGCCGCCCTTGAAGAGCTGGGTGAAGATGAGTTCACCGAAGAGGAGATCAGGCTTATGCGTATCAAGTTTATGTCGGAAATGGGTAACTGATAATGAATGCTAACCCTCTTGTAATTGCTACGATTGTTCATGAATATTCTGAATGCATTATAAGTTTATTCAATGACCTGGATGGCCCTATTGCGAATTACCAGGAACCAAATATTTTTTATTAAACTGTAAAACATGTCAAAAGAAAACCCAACCCAACAAGCAGGTGAAAACCCAAAACCAGAAATCCCCAAAAGTTCAAGAATACCCAATGGCACCATTATCAATGTTGTATTATTTTTGGGGTTGATTGTGCTATATGCATTACAATTTTTCCCTGCCAAAGGTACTCAGGATGAATTGGCCCCTTTTCAGGAGTCGGAAATGGAAGAAATAACCGATAAACTAGCTGAGGGTGCTTTTAATATTGCTTTTGTGAATTCCGACTCGCTGATGGCTAACTATCATTTAGCCATAGAAATGCGCGAAGGATTTGAAGCAGAACAGCGCAGGCTGGAAAATGACTTAGAACGTCGCCAGAGAAACTTTCAGGCGGAGGTTCAATCTTTTCAAAACGAAATCCAAACCGGGGCCATCTCCATGGATGCTGCTCAGGTTAAAGAGCAGGAACTTATGCAAAAGCAACAGGAGCTCATCGAACTCAACGACACCTACTCCAACCGATTGATGAGACAGGAGATGGAAATGAACAATGAACTCTACCAAAGAATTACAGAGCTGCTTGAAAGGTTCAATGAAGAAATGGGTTATGATTATATCCTCGGTTTTTCTCCGGGCGGTGGAATTTTATATGCCCATAATCAACATGATATAACACCTGAAATAACACGCAGACTAAACGAGGAATATAATGAAAACTAGGAAAACAAATTACACGGCAACCTTTACCCTTTTTATGGTTGCATTTTTATTGATTGCTTTTTCAGTGCAGTCCAAAGAAAAGTATGCTTTGGTGATACACGGCGGGGCCGGTAATATTGCTAAAGAATCCATCGATGATGAACAGGAGCAGGAATACCTGGAAGCTTTGGCAGAAGCCCTGAGTATTGGAGAAGAGATGTTGCAGAGTGGTAGCAGCAGCCTGGATGTGGTTGAAGAGGTTGTTAAGTTTCTGGAGGATACTCCGCTCTTTAATGCCGGGAAAGGAGCTGTTTTTAATATTCAGGGCGACAATGAGCTGGATGCATCCTTTATGTGTGGAAAAACACACAATGCTGGTGCCGTGGCAGGAATTACAACGGTTAAAAACCCGGTTTCTGCTGCAAGAAAAGTGATGGAAAATTCACCCCATGTACTGCTTACCGGCAAGGGTGCCGAGACCTTTGCTTATGAGCAGGGGCTGGAAATTGTTGACCCCGGCTATTTTTTTGACCAAAGACGCTGGAACCAGTACCGTGAACACATTCGCAGCAATGTGAACTCCAGAAGACAGGGTGACATCAGGCAATCTGATGATGAGAATAAAATGGGAACTGTGGGGGCTGTTGCCCTTGACAAGGAAGGAAATATTGCCGCTGCCACTTCAACGGGCGGAATGCTGGGCAAAAAATACGGCCGTATTGGCGACAGCCCGCTTATCGGAGCAGGTAACTATGCCAGTAACCTGGCATGTGGAGTATCAGCCACCGGACACGGTGAATACTTTATCCGCAATATGGTTGCCTATGACCTTGCTGCTCGTATGATTTACAAAGGACAACCCCTTGAAGATGCCGCCCATGAAGTAATTATGGAAAACCTGGTGGATCAGGATGCCAATGGAGGTATTATTGCCATTGACAAAGATGGGAACGTAGTTATGCTTTTTAATACAACCGCCATGTTCAGAGGATTTGTAAATGCACAGGGAGAGAAGGGGACATGGATTTTTGAGTAATCACACGGCTCTTTGATTATTGGTAATTCAATTTGATAAATTATATGGCTTGGAGTTGAGAGCGTTTCTTCTCTCAACCCCATTTTAGTATTTTCTCTCCTGGTGATGTTTTGTATTTAACAAGCCAGGAATAGTATAAGGCAGATTTCTTACCTGTGTTATTGATTGTCATACTTTACAAACTCCTGGTTGAAATACTCCAGCTCTACCCCGGCGTCGCGAAACATGATTTCCGACTCTTCGCCCGCATGGTATTTCTTTTCGCATACCACTCGTTTGATGCCACAGTTAATGATGAGCATGGCACAAACCCGGCAGGGTGTCATGCGGCAGTAAAGGGTGGCTCCGTCGATACTGATGCCCAGCCGGGCAGCCTGGGAAATGGCGTTTTGTTCGGCATGTACTGTACGCACACAGTGCATGGTAATTCTGCCATCTTCATGTAACATTTTTTTCATCTGATGACCCACATCATCGCAATGGGGCAGGCCTATGGGAGAACCTACGTAACCTGTTACAAGTATTTGCCGGCCCCGGGCAATAACACATCCGCTGCGTCCACGATCGCAGGTGGCTCTTTTGCTCACAGTATGAGCTATCTCCATGAAATATTCATCCCAGGAAGGACGCACGTATTTGCTGGATGGCTGGCCTTCCTTAAGCTCAATCTGTGCAGGGTGTGCGTCGATGTCAGCCAGGATTTTTTCCACCTGTGCATGAAGTTCCTCAATGCTGCCATTGTTCTGTAATATAAAGTCTGCTTCTTTGATACAGGCGGAGAGGTTTTGTTTGTTGGGGTCTTCGGAGTGCATCTCCCGTTCCTCATTTTTACGGAAGGTTTCAAAATCTATACGATCTGTTTCAGAGTTGCGCATTTGGATGCGCTCAAAGCGTACTTCCAACCTGGCGTCCACTGCCAGAAGCACAAACCCTTTCTGCTTTCGCAGGTTAGCGATCTCCCCCGGTGTCCGGATGCTTTCAATAACACAGTTGCGCCCACGTTTAATCGCTTGATTATAAAGTTGTTCAATGATGTAAGAAGGGCTGTTTTCTTTTCTCAGTGCATTGGCTGTGTGGGTGAGGGTGTCCCGGTTTACTTCTTCCCCCTTGTTTTTGATTACCTCTGCCAGGAATCCGCGCACCGAAAAATGCTCAAATCCTTTTTTCCTGGTTAAATATTCAACTACTGTGCCTTTACCTGCACCCAGTGTGCCTGTGATTCCAATGACAATCATGAGATGGTGTTTTGAGGTTTTTTGGAGTTGCTTCCATTTTAAATGTGCACAAAGTTAAGGAATGTTTTGTTTCGATAAACTGTCTGGTTGATATTGTCTAAAACCCAAAGAATGCAGGATGAAAGATCGTTTTGCCGGAAGCGTTGAACACCGGTTAGTGGCAAAGGCCTGTTCTTTTAAGATGCCTAAATGAAAGGTTTGTGCAAGTAACGAAGCAAATCCTCAGGGATCCATTATTTTTGTATTTTCATGGTATTGGGTTTTCAATGGCGATACCATGTTGAAACCCGTTATTTGAATGGAAAATTAAAAAATTGAGATATGCAAAGAGTATTTATGATTATCTGTTTGGCCCTTTCATCCATAGGTATTACCCGGGGGCAGAATGATGTTATGCTGCAGTCTTTTTACTGGGATGTGCCCGTTGATGGGGAAAACAAAAAGGGATTGTGGTGGAACAATTTGAAAGACAAGGCGGACAGCTTCAAGGAATTGGGTATTACTGCACTTTGGATTCCCGCTCCTTCGAAGGGAAACTGGGGAATTTATGACATGGGTTATGGGGTTTATGACCATTACGACCTGGGAAATTATTATCAGAAGGGATCGGTGGAAACACGTTTTGGAAGCCGCAGAGAACTGGAGAGCATGGTCAATTCAATGCATGATACAGCCAATGGGCAGCAACGCATTGATGTATATGCAGACATTATCCTTAATCACATGTATGCATCCGATGAAAATGCAGAGCCCAATCCGGTTGTAAAGCAATATGTTTTTGATGAGGCCGTAAGGCATGGAGAGCAACATGTTCCCTATCCCACTGACGAAATAAAATGGGTTATCCCAGATGCCGATGCCGGGAAATACCAGATAAGTATCAAAGGGTATTACCTGGATTTTGATGATTCTTATTCTGGTAATGGTTATGAAGTGCAGGTGGATTTTGAGAACAGTGGTTTTGATGATTCTTACACCTGGGGACATGAGCGGCCCGGGGGAGAAGTTGTTCGGTTTCCGCAATCGGGACACGGGATCAGGAACTTCATTCGGTCAGAAGATGATTTTGATACCTACGAGGTTGTGGCGCCCGGGGGAAGAGATATCGTCATACGGCTATTTGCCAGGCAGATGACAGAAGATGGTTGGGTATGGGCAGATCAAACCAACGGCTACTATCCCTTTCAGGTTATTTATGAGGGTAAGGATATTACGGACGAAAAACTGGAGGCTCACACCAATACATTCTATTATTATCCTCAACGCACCTGTGATAACGAACCTCACTACACCTGGAACTACTCTCATTTTCATCCTGCCGATCATGATGGTTGGTTGAGTGGCTGGGGCGAAGAGGGTGAGGTTATCCCCCGCACCAAAGCTTATGGCAATGATCTGAATACCTTTGACCCCCAGGTGCGGCAACGATTAAAGGATTGGGGGACTTGGCTGGTGGAGCAAATCAACTTTGACGGATTCCGGCTGGATTTTGTTTGGGGATATCAGGAGTCGTTTGCTGCAGCCTGGATCAACAACCTGCCTTTGCTCAATGGCAGGCAGCGTTTTATAGTGAGTGAATATTGGGGTCCGGCCTCGCGTATCCATTACTGGTATAATGCTGTAACAGATAAGGGAGCACAAACGTCTGTGTTTGATTTTCCGCTAAAATTCACCCTTACCCAAATGTGTAACAGTGGTGAAGAATTCGATATGCGGGATTTAAACAATGCCGGACTTATCCGCAACAACCAGGGATATCGTATTCCTGCCTCTTCTGTGGTTACATTTCTTGAAAATCATGATACGGGAAAGGAGCACGACAAATGGGTGACACAGGACTGGCAGCTGGGGCACGCCTACATTCTGACACACAAAGGGCGCCCTTGTTTGTTCTATCCTCACCTTTATGCTGTCACATTACTGGATATGACAGATCATTCCAAAGAACAGGAAATCCCTGCAAGTGTAAATGACGATATTCATGATTTGATTCATATCCGGAACACCTACCTGGGAGGAAAGCTTAAGGTCTTGAGTAAAAAGGGTAACCCGGCGCCTGCTGAAAATGTTTCAGATGTATATGTTGCCAGGCGGGAAGGGAATGGAGCAAAGGAGGGAGCCATCATTGTTCTTAATAACAGTCAGGAAAATAAGGGGCTGCGGGTGGATACCCACACAGGTGGTGGCTTTGGCTCCTGGGAAGGAGAAACCCTTGTAAATGTCCTGAACCCATCAGAAAAAACAGAAGTTGATACAAGTGGAAGAGCATGGTTTGAAGCCCCGGCCCGGGGATATGCCGTATTTGTACCAGAAAAAGACTATGAGCCTGAACAAGAATAACCTGGCATATATAAAGTATTTTTATCTTTGTTTGTAAAAGGCATTGCATTAAAAAAAGGAATCATGCAACTTAATACCACCGAAAAATTTTTATTGCTAACGCGGCATCCACGAAAGGGAAGGGCCCTTATTTCTGATATGCATATGCATCATGTAATTATGGGTATTCAATTTCTGGAGTTATCTGCCATGGAAGCTTTTACCCTGGGAGAGAAAGACAGGGTACAGCTGAACGATGATTTTGAGACCACAGACCCTGTATTGACAGAAGTCGTGGCCCAAATCAGAAAGTCAAGACGCAACCGGAAAGTTCGTGACTGGATTGTCAAGCTTTCCGGTAAGGCTGCACGACACAAGCGCACTTTCCTGGAAAAAATGGAGCAGAAGGGGTTAATCCGAATAGAAAAGAAGAAGATTCTTGGTTTGATACCTTACCGCAAAGTTTATCTCGAAGACCATAAAACCCGGGATGAGCTGATATATGTTCTCAGGAGTGCTTTGCTGGAGAACAAGGCAGAACACCGTGAGATACTTATAATCCTGGGAATGATAGATGCCTGCAAAATGCAGAAGGTGCTGGGAAGAAGCAAACAAGAGGTGAAAGAGATCAAGAAAAAGCTTCAACCATTTCTTAAAGAAAATCCTGTGGCCAGTGATGTGAAAAAATCCATTGAGCAAGTTCAGGCTGCCATAATGGCTTCCATTGCTGCATCCACAGCAGCTGTTTCGGTAACAACATCAGGCAGTTAGCGGGGCTGCTTAGCAATCCCTTTTACTGGTAGTAAAGCAGCAATAACGATTAGAAATCGTTTTCCCCATCCATGTCATCCATACTGTCTTCGCCTCGGTCTCTTCTGTCGGCCCTGTAATTGTTTATCCGGAAAGAAATTCTAAGGGATACAGTTGGAGTATTGGGGTCCCAGCTGCGGAAGCTCCGGAAATCATCGCCCCAGGTCATAGACTCCCGGTTCATGGTGCCAAACACATCCCTTACCTGCAGGGTTAGCGAAAGGTCATTGTCCAGGAAATCCTGGCGAAGGGCAAAGCTTGTTACAAAAAATTCTGACCGCTCCCCCTGGGCTGTTACCGTTGGGCTGTTGTACATTCCCCTGAGCTGTACGCGGGTGGACTGGGTTATTCTGAAATCATTATTGAGTCTGGCTCTCCAATTAAAACTGGAGGATGAGTAATCCTCTCCATAAAGTTCTCCTTCCTGTCGGTAATCGTAAATGTTGCCCATAATATCAAAATGCCACCAGTCAGTTGGGTCAAAGCCCATCATCAGCTCTGTTCCCAGTGAGTAGTCCTTACCTACATTTTCAAAGGTGGTGAGCAGTATGCCCGGCTGATTGTCATATATTCCTCTTACCCTTTCAATTTTATTATGCGTAACCCTGTAATAAACACTTGCAGAAAACACATTTCGTTCAAATCTTTTCAGGTAGTTTAGCTCGTATGAGTCAATATATTCAGGGTTGAGTTTGGGGTTGCCAATCCTGATATTGTATGCGTCACGCCAGGTATAAAAGGGTTCCAGGTACCAACCCCTTAGCCTTTGCAGACGGCGTGTGTAGCTGGCCATAAGTTGATGGTCATTGGGAAGTTGGTAAGAAAAGTGCACAGTTGGATATAAATCCCATCGATTCAGAGAGTAATCTTCGGGTTCACCCACCATTTCAATAAAACGGTCTGTATATTCACTGCGCAAGCCCAATTGGTATCCCAGCTTGTCCAACTCTCCTGAAAAGGTAGAGTACATCGCATGAATCATGGTGTTGTATTCTACTTCTTTGGAGAAAAAGTCATCTTCCTCAAAAAGGCCGGTTGTTGGGTTATACTGGAAAAAATCGTTGGTTTCATCTGAAATGCTGATGCGAGCCTGGTAGCCAGCCTCAAATTTCATATTCTCGTTAAAGGGTAGGGTGTAATCCAACCTGAATGTACTCCTGCTCCGGGGTCCGGCTTCAATAGCTTTTTGTCCGCTGACAATCTCATGACTAGCGTCAAGAAGTTGATTCAGTGAGTTTTCTTCAGATTCCCGGAATGAAAATATAAATTGGGCGAGAAGGTTATGGCCTTCCTGGGTAAAATCGCGGTCATAATCCAGTGAAATACGATGCGACATCCCTCCTCTATCGCTGTCTTCAAAACTGGAATAAATATAGGTATCGGGGTTGGCAGAGCTCCATTCTTCATAGGTTCGTTCTGTTTCCCTGCCCCTTTGACGGTCACTCATACGATAAGAGAGTGAAATGGTGTT